>JAZQOG010000053.1:0-29448 GCA_045627765.1 Paludibacteraceae bacterium
GTACGAAAGTATCGGGAACCGCAGAGCAACCCCGTCTGACTGTATTCCGTTCTAACAGTCAAATTTACGCTCAAGTGATTGATGACCAAGCTGGTAAGACGCTCGCAAGCGCCGGTTCGCTGGGTATCAAGGATAAGATGACGAAGACAGAGAAAGCTGTTGAAGTCGGTAAACTCATCGCCGCTGCTGCTAAACAAGCAGGTGTAGAGGCTGTTGTTTTCGACCGCAACGGTTACCTCTATCATGGTCGTGTGAAAGCATTAGCAGACGCTGCTCGCGAAGCAGGTCTTAAATTCTAAAAACAATTATGGTTATGAATCGAGTTAAAACAACCCAAGACTTGGAGCTCAAGGAGCGCCTCGTCGCTGTTAACCGCGTTACGAAAGTGACGAAAGGTGGACGTACGTTTACGTTTGCAGCCATCGTTGTTGTAGGAAATGAGGCTGGTATCGTAGGCTACGGTTTAGGTAAAGCAGGTGAAGTAACGGCGGCTATCGCCAAAGCTACTGAGGCTGCAAAGAAGAATCTAATTCAAGTGCCCGTATTGAAGGGTACTGTACCTCACGAGCAACTGGCTAAGTTTGGTGGAGCATTGGTTTATTTGCAACCCGCCACTCACGGTACCGGAGTAAAAGCCGGTGGTGCTATGCGTGCCGTGTTGGAGAGCGTTGGTGTTACGGACGTGTTGGCTAAAGCCAAAGGTTCGAGCAACCCTCACAACTTGGTAAAAGCTACCATCGAGGCATTGGCACAAATGCGCGATGCTCGTATGGTCGCTGCTAACCGTGGTGTAAGTTTGAGTACTGTGTTTAACGGATAAAAAGTGAACGATTATGGCAAAGATTAAAATTCAACAAGTTCGTAGTATCATCAAATCTACGAAGAATCAGAAACTGGTTATGCAAGCATTAGGTTTGCGTAAGATGAACGCCATTGTTGAGCACGAGGCTACTCCTTCTATTTTAGGAATGGTTGAGAAAGTTAAACACTTGGTAAAAGTAATTGATTAACAATTAAAACACGAAGCTTTATGGAATTAAATAAGTTAACTCCTGCTGCGGGTTCAGTGAAGACCGGTAAACGAATTGGCCGTGGTGCCGGTTCGGGTTTAGGTGGTACTTCTACTCGTGGTAGTAAGGGTGCTCAATCTCGTTCGGGTTATTCGAAGAAGATTGGTTTCGAAGGTGGTCAGATGCCTATGCAACGTCGTCTGCCTAAGTTTGGTTTTAAGAATATTAATCGTGTGGAGTACAAAGCTATCAACCTTCACGTTCTTCAACAGCTTGCTGAGCTGAAGAAGATTGAGAAGATTGGCTTGCAAGAACTTCACGAGGCGGGCTTCACCAAGAAGGGCGCTTTGGTTAAGATCTTAGGAACCGGTACTCTTTCTGCTAAGTTGACAGTAGAAGCCAACGCTTTCTCTAAGAAAGCAGAAGAGGCTATCACTGCCGTAGGCGGAACCATTGTAAAACTCTAACATTATGCGTAAATTTATTGAGACAATTCAAAATATCTGGAAGATTGAGGATCTTCGTAACCGACTGCTGACCACGCTTCTGTTCGTGCTCATCTATCGTTTCGGATCCTTCATCGTTCTTCCGGGTATCAATCCCGACGCTCTGAGTGCCCTCCATGCCCAAACGGCTGGCGGCTTGATGGCGTTGTTGGATATGTTCTCCGGTGGAGCATTCTCCAATGCATCTATCTTTGCATTGGGAATCATGCCCTACATCTCTGCATCGATTGTGATTCAGCTGTTGACAATAGCTGTTCCTTATTTCCAAAAGATGCAGAAAGAGGGCGAATCCGGCCGTCAGAAGATGAATCAGATAACCCGTTATCTGACTGTGGCTATCTTGCTGTTCCAAGGTCCGAGTTACTTGGTGAACTTGAGCGTACAGATGGCACAAGCAGGTCAACCGTTGGCTATCGGCTTCAACTGGTTTACGATTTCTTCTACTATCCTCCTCTGCGCGGGCTCTATGTTCGTGATGTGGTTAGGTGAGCGTATCACCGATCGCGGTGTCGGAAATGGTATTTCCTTCATCATCTTGATTGGTATCATTGCTCGCTTCCCGGGGGCTTTGGTACAAGAGTTCTCGTCCCGTTTGAACGATACCGGTAGCGGTGGTATCATGATCTTCATCTTTGAGATTGTTATTATGTTGCTCGTCTTCGCCTTTGCTATCATGCTCGTACAAGGTACCCGTAAGATTCCTGTACAATATGCTAAGCGCGTGATTGGTAATAAACAGTATGGTGGTGTGCGTCAGTACATTCCTTTGAAAGTGAATGCCGCGAACGTGATGCCTATCATCTTTGCACAAGCAATCATGTTTATTCCTATCGCTATCGTTGGCTTCCGTGCAGACGGTTCGGGTTGGTTCGTACGTACGTTCATGAATAATGATAGCCTTGGTTACAATATCGTATTCGCTTTGCTCATCATTGCCTTTACGTATTTCTATACCGCTGTTATTATCAACCCTGTACAGATGGCAGAGAACTTGAAGTTGAACAATGGATTTATTCCGGGTGTTAAGCCGGGTAAGAAAACCGCTGAGTATATTGACACGATCATGAGTCGTATTACCTTGCCGGGTTCTCTCTTACTGGCTCTCATCGCCGTACTTCCGGCTTTTGCTCGTTTATTCAATGTAACGATGGGCTTTGCTCAGTTCTTTGGTGGAACGAGTTTGCTGATTATGGTTGGTGTTATCCTGGATACATTACAGCAGATTGAGTCTCACCTGTTGATGCGTCACTATGACGGCTTCTTTGAAGGCGGCATGCGTATCAAAGGTCGCTCGGGCGCTATGGCTTATTAAAGAAGAAGAATGATCTATCTAAAGACAGATGAGGAAGTAGAGCTCTTGCGAGCTGCGAACGACCTGCTGGGTCGTACGTATGGGGAGTTAGCTAAGGTGATTAAACCCGGCGTAACTACCGCAGAGCTTGATAAGATTGCTCACGATTTCATCTGTGATCACGGAGGCATCCCTTCTTGTTTGGGATACGAAGATTATCCGGCTACTCTCTGTACTTCGGTTAATGAGCAAGTGGTACACGGTATTCCAAGTAAGGATGTGGTGCTCAAAGATGGCGATATTGTCTCGGTGGATGGGTGTGTATTGCTGAACGGTTTCCATGCCGATTCAGCTTACACCTTCCCCGTAGGCGAAGTAAGCCCCGAGGTCATGCGGCTGCTGCGTACGACGAGAGAGTGTTTGCAACTGGGCGTGGAGCAGGCTATTGTGGGTCGTCGTTTAGGCGATATCAGCTATGCGATACAGTCCCATGCCGAGCAAGCCGGTTACCAAGTGGTACGCGAGTTCGTCGGTCACGGCATTGGCCGTGAGATGCATGAAGACCCGGAGGTTTGTAACTATGGAAGGAGAGGTAACGGACTCGTTTTGAAATCCGGTATGACGATTGCCATAGAGCCGATGGTGATGATGGGGCGGAGGAATGTGATTATAGAAGACGATGGTTGGACGGCTCGTTCGGCGGATCGCAAGCCCGCAGCCCACTACGAGTGGAGCGTGTGCGTTCGCCAAGGCAAAGCCGATGTGCTATCCACATTTAAGTATATTCAAGAGGTCCTAAAAGATAGATTTATTTAATATACCACAACGAACAATTATGGCAAAACAAGATTCAATTGAAGTAGATGGCATGATTCTGGAGGCGTTATCGAACGCGATGTTTCATGTCCAGTTAGAAAGTGGTCACATCATCACCGCTCATATCTCGGGTAAGATGCGTATGCACTACATTAAGATTTTACCGGGCGACCGCGTAAAGGTAGAGATGAGTCCGTATGATTTGACCAAAGGAAGAATTTCATTCCGATACAAATAATTAAACTAAGAAGATGAAGGCTTGTGCAAGTCGAGTCCAAGTTTACTTGAGCAACTCGACGCAGCCAAGGCTCCATAGAAAAAATTTAAAAAATTTTTGATATGAAGGTTAGAGCATCTATTAAAAAGCGCAATGCGGATTGTAAGATTGTACGCCGCAAAGGTAAGCTTTATGTAATTAACAAAAAAGAGCCCAAAATGAAAATGCGTCAGGGCTAATCAGGAACGCATAAGTATTAACAAATTAATTAAATAAGAAAATGGCTATAAGAATTGTCGGTGTAGATCTGCCGCAAAACAAGTGCGGTGAAGTCGGTTTGACTTATATCTACGGATTAGGTCGTTCAAGCGCAAAGAAGATTCTGGCAGAGGCAGGCGTTGACCCAAGCATCAAGGTACAGGATTGGACGGATGACCAAGCAGCTAAGATTCGTGAGATCATCGGTGCTAAGTACAAAGTAGAAGGTGACCTCCGTTCTGAGACTCAACTCAACATCAAACGTTTGATGGATATTGGTTGTTATCGTGGTGTTCGTCATCGTATTGGCTTGCCCGTTCGCGGTCAATCTACGAAAAACAACGCTCGTACGCGCAAAGGTAAGAAAAAAACGGTTGCTAACAAGAAGAAGGCAACTAAGTAAATCAACTAAAATCATCAAACAACTATGGCAAAGAAAACAGTTGCAGCTAAGAAGCGTGTTGTTAAGATTGACGGCGTAGGACAACTTCACGTTATGTCCTCTTTTAACAACGTCATTGTAACGATGGCTAATGCAGACGGTCAAGTTATCTCTTGGTCTTCAGCCGGTAAAATGGGCTTCCGTGGCTCTAAAAAGAATACTCCTTATGCAGCTCAGATGGCTGCACAAGATTGTGGTAAAGTTGCGTTTGACCTCGGTCTGCGCAAAGTGAAAGCATACGTTAAGGGACCCGGTCAAGGTCGTGAGAGTGCTATCCGTGCCTGCGTGGCAGCGGGTATTGAGGTTACGGAAATTGTTGACGTAACTCCACTTCCTCACAACGGCTGCCGCCCTCCGAAGCGTCGTCGCGTATAAACATTAAACATTAACCATTAAACATTTGTAGTATTATGGCAAGATATACAGGACCCAAATCGCGTATTGCACGCCGTTTCGGTGAACCCATCTTCGGTCCGGATAAAGTGTTAGACAAACGTAACTATGCTCCCGGACAACATGGCGTTAATCGTCGTAAAAAGAATTCTGAGTACGGAACTCAGTTAGCCGAAAAGCAAAAAGCTAAATACACATACGGTGTATTAGAGCGTCAGTTCCGTCTATTGTTTGCTCAAGCTTCCCGTAAGAAAGGTATTACGGGTGAGATCCTCATCCAACTTTTGGAGAGCCGCTTGGACAATATCGTTTATCGTTTAGGTATAGCACCCACTCGTGCCGCTGCTCGTCAGATGGTCAGCCATGCTCACATCACCGTTGATGGTAAAGTGGTCAATATTCCTTCGTATCAAGTTAAACCCGGTCAAGTGGTAGCCGTTCGTGAGAAGGCGAAATCCTTAGAGGTGATCGCAGCTTCTTTGGAAGGCTTCAACCATGGCAAATATAACTGGCTTGAGTGGAACGAAGCTGAAAAGGCTGGTAAATATCTGAATATCCCTCCGCGTGAGGAGATCCCTGAGAATATCAAGGAGCAGTTAATCGTTGAGTTGTACTCTAAATAATAAACAATAATGGCAATTTTAGATTTCATCAAACCTGATAAGGTAATAATGTTAGACTCCAGTAAGACGAAAGGTGTCTTTGAGTTTCGTCCTTTGGAGCCGGGTTATGGCACTACGATAGGTAATGCTATCCGCCGCGTGTTGTTAAACTCGCTGGAGGGATACGCTATTTGCTCTATCAAGATTAGTGGGGTTGATCATGAGTTTGCCACTATTCCGGGTGTCATCACCGACGTTACCAATCTGATATTAAATCTCAAACAGGTTCGCTTCATCCGCAAGGAAGGTGCAGAAAACATTGGAGAAACGATTAAGTTGCATGTGTTCAAGTCCAAAGCTTTCAAAGCCGGTGCCCTCAACGAGGTGCTCAACGACTTTGAGGTGCTTAACCCCGAACTCGTTTTAGCCGAGTTGGACGAGAGTGCAGACTTCGAGATCGAGATCACCATCAATAAGGGTCGTGGCTATGTTCCCGCTGACGAGAACCGTCACTCGAACGACGCTATCGGCACATTGGCGATCGACTCCATCTATACGCCTATCCTCAACGTTCGTTTCGCTGTAGATAGTTACCGTGTAGAACAACGTACCGACTACGAGAAGCTCACCTTTGAGATCAATACAGATGGTTCTATCCTTCCTAAGGATGCCCTCACGGAAGCAGCAAAGATTTTGATTTATCACTTCATGCTGTTCTCTGACGAGCGTATCGTTTTAGAGGAAGATACGAAGAAGAACAACAGCGCATTGGACGAAGAGATTCTCCGTATGCGTCAGTTACTCAACCAACGTCTGCAAGATATGGATCTGTCCGTACGTGCCCTCAACTGCTTAAAGGCTGCCGAGGTCAATACGTTAGGCGAGTTAGTTAAGTATCACCGCAACGACTTGCTCAAGTTCCGTAACTTCGGTAAGAAGTCGCTCACTGAACTTGACGAGTTGCTGGAGCGTAACGGCTTAGCGTTCGGTATGGATATCAGTCGTTATCGCGTAATCGAAGTGGACTAAGATAATCACAAATTACAAATTAAAAATCACAAATTATTATGAGACATAATAAGAAATTCAATCACCTAGGTCGTAAGGCTGCTCACCGTGGTGCTATGCTTTCGAACATGGCTTGCTCGCTGATCAAGCACAAACGTATCTCTACGACGTTGGCAAAAGCTAAGGCTCTGCGTATGTACGTAGAACCCTTACTGACGCGTGCCAAAGAGGATACCACGGCTAATCGTCGTCTGGTGTTCGCTGAACTCAAACAAAAAGAAGTGGTAACGGAGTTGTTCCAAAACGTTAGCGAGAAGATCGCTAACCGTCCCGGTGGCTACTGCCGTATCCTTCGCACCGGTTTCCGTCTGGGCGATGCCGCTGAGATGTGTATCATCGAGTTAGTGGACTACAACGAGAACATGTTGAAGGACGCTAAGAAAGCTGCTAAGAAATCGACCCGTCGTGCTGGTAAGAAATCCGCTAAGGCTGAAGAGGCAGAAGTGGTAGAGGCTACTGAAGCTCCCGCAGCTGAAGAACCCAAAGCAGAATAAGTTATGTTAACTAATCTGAATAACGCTCATACCGGAGATCTCGTCGAGGTTTCCGGTATGATTCATAACGTTCGCGTGACCAAGTGGGGTGGGTTCATCATCCTGCGCAAGAGTCGCGGACTGTTGCAAACCGTTGTGGGTGAACAGTCTAAGTTCTTTAACGAACAAGGCGAACAGGTGGCTATGTCCGACCTCTGCCGTGAGATGGCAGTAACCATCACCGGTAAGGTCAATGAGGCTACCATCAAAGACCCTGCTGCGTTCTACAACACCATCGAGATAGCGGTCGATAAAGTGGAGGTACTCTCGCGTCCTTCCACCACCGAGGTCGTTGATATGAATGCCCTTAAGTTCGGTGACGAGGAGACACTGCTGCGTTATAAGTTTGACAACCGTCAGGTTACCCTTCGTAACCCGCGCGATATGGCTATCCTCAAGGTTCAATCGACCATCGCTAAGGCGTTTGCCGATTTCTTGACTGACGAAGGCTTTACGCAGATCTACACCCCGAAGATTGTGTCTGAGGGTGCAGAAGGCGGTGCGAACGTGTTCAAACTGGACTACTTCGGTAAGCAAGTCTATTTGGCACAGTCGCCTCAGTTCTACAAGCAGATTGGCGTAGGTGTCTATGAGCGTGTCTTCGAGATTGCTCCCGCTTATCGTGCCGAGAAACACGCTACCTCGCGTCACCTGAATGAGTATATCTCTCTTGATGTGGAGATGGGCTTTATCAAGGGTCAAGAGGATGTGATGAACCTCGAAGCGAACCTGCTCCGCGCTATCATCGAGCGTGTCGGAACAGTGTGCGACCACGAGCTCAAACTGCTCAACGCTACTTTGCCCGTCCTGCCCGATAACGTGCCGATGTGGAAACTGAGCGAGGTACACGAGATTTTGTTCAACGAACACTTGACTGAGGACCATCGCGGTGAAGACGATTTGGCTCCCGAAGAGGAACGCGCCATCTGTAAGTACGCGAACGAGAAGTTCGGTTCGGACTTTGTGTTTGTAACGCATTTCCCAAGCCAGCATAGAGCTTTCTACGCCATGGACGATCCTAAGGACCCGTCGTTGACACTCAGCTTCGACTTGCTGATGCGTGGGCTCGAGATTACTTCCGGTGGACAACGTATCCATCGCGAGGAGGAGTATCGTGAGAAGATGATTCGCAGAGGTATGAATCCGGATAACTTCCGTTTCTATCTGGATACGTTTAAGAACGGTATGCCGCCTCACGGAGGTTTTGCTATCGGTTTGGAGCGTATCACGGCTTGCTTCTTGAACATTGCGAATGTGAAAGAAGCGTCTATGTTCCCCCGCGACATCAACCGCGTCGCACCGTAATGGTTCCACGGAATAAGAGTATAGAAAGCGATTTTTCGATTGAAAAGTCGCTTTTTTGTGTGCAAATAGAAAAAATATTTGCTCATATCAAAAAAAAGTAGTAATTTTGCAGCGTAAAACTGCAAAACGAATATGGACAAACAAAATGAAATAGTACTCTATCAACCCAACGAGCAGACAAAATTAGAAGTCCTCTTGGAAGAAGAAACAGTGTGGCTGAGCCAACAACAAATGGCACAATTGTTTGGGAAAGACCAATCCGTTGTAGCACGTCATATTTCGAATGTTTTTAGAGAAGGAGAAGTCCAAATGAATAGTAATATGCATATTTTGCATAATACTTTATCCAAATATAAACCAACTAAGGTATATAGCCTGAATGTAATTATATCCGTTGGTTATCGTGTTCATAGCCCTCAAGGTGTTGCTTTTCGTCAATGGGCGACATCTGTTTTGAAGGACTACATGCTGCGAGGCTATGCGGTCAATCAGCGATTGTTGCATATAGAATCTGAATTAGCAGAACATCGTTCTATCTTGCAAGCGCATGACAAACAATTAGATTTCTTTGTCAAGACTGCCTTGCCGCCTGCTGAGCAAGTGTTTTTTGAGGGGAATTTCTTTGAAGCTCGTGTGGCGTTAGAGGCTTTAGTTAAGATGGCTAAGCAGCGGGCAATAATTATTGATGGCTATGTGGATGCGCTCACTTTTGATATTTTAGATGTACGTGCAAAAGGGGTAAGGGCAGAGATTTATACGAATGGTGTGGGAGCAGGAATGCGTCGTTTGATAGAGACACACGACAAAGAAGCAAACAAGGAGCATATAGATGTCCACAAATGGAAGAATGAGAGTCACGATAGATGGCTAATTATTGATGACACGCTTTATCACTGCGGTCACTCTCTCAATGCCATGGGCAAGCACCTGAGTGCTATTAGTCAAATGGGCATTAGTCCCGAAGATATATTGAATCAAGTAAGATAGAAGATAGAAATATCGTCCGGCAAACGTAAATTGCCCGTCACCCACTGACGTTAAAGAGGACCCCATCGCTCACAATGCCGCCCCTTCTGTGCGGGTATAATCAAGAAGGCTTGAAGATGTATCAATCTCGGGACCACTTCGTAGGCATGGTGTTCCCGATGAAACGGGAAAACCGTATCTAGGGAAAGGGTAGTAGTACAATAGATTTTGAGTTGCGATTTTGAGTTGCGATTTTTAGCGAATTCTTTTTTAGATTTTCTTAGCATTTCGATATATTTTGCAAATAAAATGTTAGAAATATTTGCATATATCAAAAAAATGTTGTACCTTTGTGCGATTTTTTACATGAGGCAATAAATTATAACTCAATAACTTAAAATTTTATCTAAAACAAAATTATTATGCGAAAGATTTTTTTGGCACTGATGGCTGTAGCCGCCATCGCGTTAACGGGTTGCAAACCCAAGAATGGAGCTTATGACGAAAAGGCAGATTGCATCGTCATCGGTAATGTTATCACTATGGACGAAGCCAATCCTTCCGCCCAAGCGGTAACGGTTAAAAACGGACTTGTCCAATATGTCGGCTCACTTGATGAGGCGCGTAAGTATTGTGACAAAAACACCAGAGAACTCGATTACGGTGTAGCAAGCGTCTATCCCGGTTTTATTGAGGGACACGTTCACGGAATGGAAGTGGCAAGCCGCCTCACCCAACTGGACTTATCCAAAATAAGTGAAACGGAAGGCTTTAAAATGCAAGATTTCTTGGATGCAATCAGCAAGTATGTGAAAGAGAATCCCAATTTGGAAGTGTACAAAGGTGCCGGTTGGATGATCACTACCGGAATACCTGATCCTACAAGACAGATGCTGGATGCTATATGCGATGACAGACCGATGGTCTTTACTTCCGTAGATGGTCACTCGATGTGGATTAATACCTTTGCGATGAAGAAATATGGTGTAGATAATAAGGAGAATATAAAGAATTTTGGTAAGGATTGTATTCATTTAGAGAATCTGACTGATTCTGTTCCTACCGGATATATCTCTGAAGCCGCCATGAACTTGGTTCGCCCTGCTCTCACATTGACCAAGGATGAGTATAAGCAGACGCTGCTTCAGTGGCAGAATATAGCCTTCAGTTATGGTATTACGTCTGCGTTAGAAGCAGCATTACCGATTAGAGGAACATATATTCTGGAAGCCTTTGTTGAATTGGCCAAATCGGGAGCATGGAAACTGCGTACATACGCCTCCGAGGCTTTGCAACGTTATAGTAAGATGGAAGATATTGAGGAAGACGTGAGAATTATCAAACAGCACCACGACCTTCTTAATTCGGAGTACTTCAAGGTTTATGGTATTAAGATTTTTATGGATGGTGTAGTAGAGGCGCATACGGCTTGGTTTAATGAGCCCTACGCAGATAGTGCGTCATATTATGGTGTACAAGCTTTCCCCAATCCGAAGGGTATCACCTATGCGGTTGCTTTTTCTAACTCGAACGGCATGAATGCGCACTTCCATTCGATTGGAGATGCCGCTACCCAAACGGCTGTAAAAGCCATTATTGATGCTCAAAATCAAACGGGTATAAGGGATAAACGCAATACGATTGCTCACCTGCAAGTGGTGCGTCCCGAAGATATTGAGTTGATGGGACAGAATAATATCGTTGCCGTTGTGGCTCCGTTGTGGACCCCTGCGTTCCCCGATTATATTGGTCGTGAGAGGTCGTTTATCGGAGATCGCGTAGATAAACAATATCCTATCAAGTCGTTCTTTGAAAAGGGATGCTGTGTTACCTTCCATAGTGATTATCCGGTATCTCCCAATATCAGTATTCCTCAAACGATTTGCACCGCTGTTACCCGTTCGTATGTTCCTCGTCAGAAAGAAACCGAACACAATATTGCCGAATGTGTAACGCGTGAGCAAGCTTTGAAGGCGCTTACCGTTAATGTGGCTTATCAACTGAACGAAGAGAACCGTTTGGGTAAACTCAAAGCCGGCTATGTAGCTAATATGTCGGTCTTTGATGCCGATTTCCTCAAAGACGATATGAACAAAATCTTTGGTGCCCAAACCGTTGCTACTATCGTGGATGGTCAAGTAGTGTATGGTAAATAAAACTAAGCAAAAAACAATATGAAAAAACTAACTATTCTATCCACTGCGCTGATGCTGATGGCGTTAAGCGTTTGTTTCTCATCTTGTAGGAAAGAGGAACCTCTTGCAACTCCTGTTAGCTACGCCAATAGCCCTAAGGCTTTGGAGTATTGTCAAGAACATAAGAGTGAGCTATTGGTGGAGATCTTTGAAAAAATGGCTAAAGACGAGGGTCGGCCGGATCCGGTCGTCAATAATCCGGATGTAACCCGCGAAGTGCTGATTCCGATTGGTTATGACGGATTGAATGTGAAGGGTTTCTTAGCATCGGGAGCGTATTTGGATAGTTTAGTGGTTGATTCGTTGATAAAGAAAGCCGTTGCGAACAACAACCGCTCGGCACTGCTTATCTCCGGCAGCGCCTCTTCCGGTAAGACAACGGCATTGAAGAAAGTACCCTATCTGAAGGAATTGAAGAAAACGGTCGGCTTCGTGAGTGACCAAACTTTTGAGAGTATGACTACCTTGACCAAGATGATAGCCCAACTGAAAGCGAACGGATTTGAAGATAAGGATATTATGATTGTGATGATTTATTGCGATGCTCCTACTTCTTTCTTCTTGGCTTGCAGTAGGTTGTATTGCACGGGCAGGGCGATTGCTAAAGAATATTTTGCGGACTTTATGTATCCTCTTTTTGCCGGAAGAGTGCAGGAATTGAATAAGAATTTTGGTGAAGTACATCCCATCATTCTCTTAGATAATGCCAAGTTTGCTCTCACACCGCTGACGGATGAAAGTGAACAGACGATTGGCTATACGGGTGCCGATACGGCTGTGGTTAAGGCATGGGTATATTACAACCCGTTGGCAGCAACGGCTTTCAACGGAATAACAAAGGGTGTAAAACAATTCTCATCCGATGCAGACCTGCCTCAAGCGATGGCGCAAAAAGATACCTACGCTTCCCACTGGTACTATGAATTGGGGACGGATCTTATGAATCAAATTATGGATATTGTCGGTGTTTGGGACCGAGGAGGTAAAGAACCTTTTACCTATTCCCAAACCTATTTGCCATGGGTTAAGATGGATTATGATAATGTGGATTGGAACTTATATCCGACCGACGGACCCGCTTGCCCGTTCTATAATGTGCGCAATCCCGAAAAAGCGAGAAGATCGCTGATTTATAACCTGACGGAATAACCCAACTTATAAATTTAACGTATATGAAACAATCCAAAACAAGAAATCGGCTGTTGCGTACAGCCAAGTCATTCACGCGAGGGGCATTGCTCCTCTTGACATTGTTGCTTATGCCCAAAGCGGCGCAAGCCAACGATTATTTAGTGAACAAAGATCACTACTTCGTTTATGCCTCAGGTCAGGACAAAATCCACTTTAAGATTCCTGTATGGGCGTATGGTAAAGGTTGGGACTACTATGCCTTCGATAAAAGTAATATCTATTATAAGCAGAACGGCACTCAAAATAAGGTAAAGATTGCTTATTATAAATCCGATAATTATGCGGAGAATGAAGATAATCAGGATCACGGTACAGCGTATGTGAAATTGTTAGAGAATCAAGGAACAATTGTTGTTACTTCGATGACAGACGGTAACCCCCGTCAAATCAATTATAACAATAGTTGGACGAACAAGTTGATTGTAAAGCAAACCAGTGAATATGATTGTCCTCAAGTAACGTGGTTGGAGTTTGACTGGTACATGCCGGAATCGTTGAATGGCAAAAATTTCAGAGTCTATATTGAAGCGTACTGCCGCCGCAGTAAAAATGACGGAAATGAACAAACCATTACGAAAGAGTCACCCAATGACTATTCGGGCAGCATGAATATCATTGATCCTCAACTGATGACACCTTTCCTCCAACCCGTAGGTGTAGATCCGAATGTACCATCTGATGGAGGCTATGCAGCCGTACCGTACGTTGTGTTTAATGAACCGATAAGTTACAAAACGAGTCTGAGTGATGAAGTTAAGAAATTGGATCAGGATAAACAAAACGGATTCATTTATGTCAAAACAACCGATACGGTACAGCCCAACTTCAATGCAGATTTTACGATGTGGCGCAATAAGGAGGCTAATGTACAAATAAAAAGGAAGTCAAATGGAATTGATATTTTGCCGTATCACCGTATCTACGACTTTAGTACAGAAGAGGAATTAGACTCGACAGGTACCTATACGGGAAATAATGTGCTGAGATGGACTATTAAGAATCCGGAACTGCAAGACCTTGTTCCCGGAGATGTGTTTGAGATTCAGCGTGCCTTGAAACCCGACTTCAGCGATGCCCTGCCGTTGATAGTTCTGCCTATGAATACGGAGGCTAATTATTCCTTTACAGATGAATCGCGAACCAGTTGGACGGGTAATGCAGATTCTCTTGTAGTAGATACAATGTCGCGAAAATTATCCGCTACCCGAAATAACTTTATCCTTAGAGACGAATACGGCAATTCGATTGCTGATTTAAAAGTTACGCTTAGAGCACAGAATATCAATGTCCCCGCTGTGCCTGTATATTACCGTATGCGCCGTGCTTCCTCCTCCATTTGGGAATGGAATAAGCCCGAGTTTGCCAAAACAGACACACTGAAAAAGCGTAATTTTTTGGCTCCTTTGGATGTGGAGCAAGACCCTTATACCGTAGATGCTGCTAGCCATAGTGTTCAGTTCAAAATCAAAATAGATAATCAAAAACCTATTCAGTCTGTTGATGAAAGCAAGTGCGATCTATCCTATACGATTAATCAGTCGTTTTTAGCAGGCGACTCTGTGGATCTGATTGTAAAAGTGTATGACGGTTTTTCCAACTCCGGAACGTCAGAGGAATCTAAAAACTATACAAAGGAACTCGTATATATAATGAATCCAGATGGCGAATTATTAGAGACGATTCGAATAAAATTATCTTCTCCGAAGGAAACACATTATCGGGTTCCCAGAGGAAGTTATATTACTGGGATTCTTAAATTTCAAAAGTGTACAATATCTACCAATGCAGTGCTCTATTTTGGATTTTACCGAGGATATGGATACGCCCCAGAAACTACGATTACTTTTAAATTAGAGAATGATGATAGATTGGACTCCTTGATAAAAGCCAATCTTGATCGGGTGAAAGGCGCTCTTTTATCTGATTTGTCGAAGGAAATTGAAGGCATTGGCAAATGTATGTGGGATAGGACGGCTCAATTGGTACTGATGCGTCATATCCCGGAAACCGGTCAGACACAGGAGATTATTATTCCGCAGGACAGTATCATCCGTCAGGCAGACGGTTCGTGGATAGCCTCGTTTACAGATTATGCCGATAGGGCTTGTACGCATTATCAATACAGTGCGCGTATCGACCAATCCAAGTCGGATTTGCAAGTGGTTAAACTAAGCCACTTGGATCCTGTTCCGTTAACAGGGCCTTCGCTTTATTTCACGGAAGGAGCCGATATCCGCAAGTTTACCGCAACCCAAGGCGATTCCATTACCGAGATGAAAAGCGGTGTCTTCCTCAGTTGGGAACCGACCGACGATAACTACGACGAGTTTATTCTGCTCCGCAAGGAGAAAGGTTCTTCTGCCTCGCCCGATACTATATGGGCAGGTACCGATGTTGACTATATGGATCGCACCGCCGCACCGGGTAAACACTATGATTATACCATAGTTGTTCGATTCAGTTGCAACGGCATATCTACCGTTCATAGTAAAGATGCAGAAGGTTGGCGTACTCCATACGGAGAGATTAGCGGTACTATCATGATGCCCGATAACACAGGCGTTGCCGGGGTGAATGTCGTATTGGTGAATACAACAACCGGTAAAATAGACAGTGTCAGAACAACCTCCAACGGTTTCTATAAATTTGATACGTTGCGGTATGGAACCCGTACGGAATATGAGGTTGCCCCCACGGCGACTAATGCGCTCTTCTCGTTCAATAATACAGACCGGCAAACTGCTCGCATCACACTGGCCACAGAAAACGCCGTAGCAAGTGCTATCGACTTTGTCAACACTTCCACAGCGCGTATTACGGGTCGTGTGCTCTACAAGAACACCACCATTCCTGTCAGCGGAGCCATGTTTCTGCTGAACGGAGATACGGTACGCCGCGGTAATGTTCCGCTGACATCCGGTGTGGACGGTAACTTCGAAATGGCTGTCACCAAAAGGCAAGCCTATACATTACAAGTCTTCAAACCCGGACATGAGTTTGAAGGTAGTGGGATATTGAAAGTAGATGACTCCACTTCATTTGCCATCGACAAGCCATTGGACGGTATCCGTTTCTACGACATGACCAAGGTTCGTCTTATCGGCCGTGTAGCCGGCGGTAATGACCAACGTGACCTGAAGCACGGCTTCGGGTTGGGAAAGAACAACCTCGGTGATGACTTGCAACTGGTATTGCAAATCGAGGGCGACAACACGGCACGCTTCGTATTTGACCCCAACGACCCGACACGCGATACCGTACAGCAACAGATAGATTCTACCCGTACGCTATTTGAGAAAAAGCGTGTTATTATCCACCCCGACCCCAAGACGGGTGAATATGCCGTTGATTTATTCCCCATCCGCTACAAGGTGATACAGGCTACTGCCAAAGGTTATGCTACGCTCTTCGCTTCCGGACAAGGCAGCGAAACGTTTGACCTGACCAATGCCCTGACCGAAATCACCGATACCGCGTTTATCTATCCGGACTGGCATTTTGTGCGTTACCATGCCATCTACGACCGCATCTACCATACGCCTATGCAGGTGGATTTGAAGCAGATGATTTATGGCATGACCCGCGATGGTTTAGGAGAGCCAAGTATGGAGGTAAGCAATATTGATCCGGCGGTGCAGAACAAGGTGGATTTATACACGGTGCAAGAAGACGGCACGGTAAAATACCTGCTCGGCTACCCGGTTTATAACGGTGGACGCAGGTATCAGTTTAAGGCAGAAGCGTACGAGGACTACTATTATAATAATGTACCCGCAGGCGCACGCGACCGCGTACCCTTGCGTGGCGGTAGCATCACCATCCACAACGGCTTGCATAATGCAAAGGTAAGCGAAAAGTTTGCTTTAAACGACAAAGGTATCAATAGTACCATCTACCTGGATGTGGATAATATAGATGCTGCCAACACGGGTGCCGGAGCGCTCCGCTCCTTGTCCATATCTTTGGAGCAGGAGGGCAATACGGTGGAAACGAACCACTTTGATGCCTATATTGCGGGTACCGCTTCCTTTGGACAAAAACTGCATATAACACCTATCCAACCTGTCGTGCTGGATGTTATTCGTGACCCGGGAGGACCCGGCTCATCCGCATGGATTGAAACAGGAACTACCTACGATTATTCTTATTCCGAATCTTTCTCCTACAGTTTAGGTTTGAACATTGACCTTAAATCGGGGGCAAATACCACAGCGTATCTTGGTATGGTAAGTGCTCCTGAGGGTGCGGGTTCCTATCAAGGTACATCTATGAACACCAGTTCTCAAACGGTTATTCCTATTCCAATCTCTGCTTCAGGAAATAGTTCGTTGAAGTATAACTATTCCTTCACGACTACGGATAAGATCTCTACCTCTTCGTCCGCTTCGTCTAAAGGCATAGGCGCTATGGCAGACGTGTTCTATGGCACAACGCTTAGTCAACTGACGGGTAATGCCCAAACGATAGCCATCATTGATGACTCGCTATTCAGCATGCGTAAACCCGCTATTGATGCCGGAGCAATGAAAGTCATAGCATCCGGTGTAAAGGATGGCAAGAAATACTATTTGGTTACCGGACAAAAAGTTGTCCTTGGTACAACGATGAATAATACGTTTGCGTATTCGCAGCATTATATTATCAATACTCTTCTCCCCGAATTGATTTTGGAGCGACAAAACTTGCTGATGACATTTAGTAGTAAGGAAGCAGCTCAAGCCGCTGCCAATGCCTCCGGTGAGGAGGTCTATTGGTACCGTCCGGAAAAATTGGAAAGCAAGTTAGACACGCTGCCGGATTCGTATTACGATGTGATTGTGCCCCAAGGTGACGGTGTTTATCCGAACCGCGTTAAGGCTCTGGATAATATGATTTATGAATGGATTATGGTTCTTATTGCTAATGAAGAAGAGAAAGTCAGAGGTCTTTATTTAGGCAAAGAGGTAGGGACTTATAGCGTGTCTTATGGCGCTACTTTATCTCACTCAAACGCTTATTCCTCATCGTTTAACCATACATTCCTTCCGCCCGGAAAAATTGCAACGAGTACTGCTTCAAAAACAACCTCTACTCTGGCTCGTAGGGGTCTGGAAGAATTATTGAAGATCTTGTCTAAGAAAATTAATTCCCAAATAAGTACAGAGGCTGCAACTAACCTATCAAAAGCATTGGATTTGCTAAGTAAATTCGAAAATGCAGAGAATAACAATTCCAAGAACAGCAAGAGTGGCAAGTGGGAAACAATTACAGAGGCTCTTACAAATACGAGTAAATTCTCAATAAATATGACCCCGATTTTTGATTTCCAGAATACAGGTAATCAATCCAATACGGAAAGTCACAAGAAATCGACCGGATTTAATATTGTATCGGACTCCAACGGTGAAATCACCGTCACATGCCGGCAAGCCGAAGATACCGTCTGGAATGACATTGTTGCTACTAACTTGAATAGATCAGGCGCACCGGAAGAGTATCGTTATGGCTCCTATATATTCTACACCAAAGGCGGTGCCAGTTCTTGCCCGCATGAGGACGCGGAAGTAACCCGATTCTACAATCCGGGAACCATGCTGAGCAACGGTACAGAGTGGATTCTCAAGCCCGAATTGAGTGCAGAAACGTATGAGATTACCAACGTACAACCCGAGAACAGAGCCGTCTTCCGCATCAAGTTGATGAATAATGCAACCGGAGAATTTGCCAAAGGTGCTTCATTCTCTTTGTCGCTGGATGGCAGCACCAACCCCAATGGCGCCAAGGTTTATGTAAATGGAGCTCCGCTAACACAAGCTATCAGTTATAATTTAGCCCCCGGTAAGCCTGTTTATCAGACCGTTGAGATTGAGCGCGGACAAGTAGATGACTACGAGAATCTGTCCTTAATACTTGCTGCGGACGGTTGCGGTTCTTCCAATGCGGCTATGAACCTGTCCGTTCACTTCATGCCTAAGTCCAGCGACGTCAACATCGCTCCGCCGAAGCAGAACTGGGTGATGAACACCCTCTCACCGCGCGACTCTATCGGCTACTACCTGCCTATCGACATCAACGGATTTGATATTCACCACAAGAACTTCGACCATATCGAGTTCCAGTACAAACTGGTTACCGAGTCCGAAGATATGTGGGTGAACCAATGTTCGTTCTACGCTGACGACAGTCTTTACAACCTTGCCACCGGCAACAAAGCCATGATTGAGAACGGCACAATTACTCCGTTCCGCTTCTATGGCGAGCGTGACCCGATGGAGCAGAAATATGACCTGCGGGCAGTTGCTTATTGCCGCTACGGCTCCGGCTTTGTTATGCAATCGTCACCCATCATCAGCGGAACAAAGGACACCCGTCCGCCTCGCGTATTCGGTCAACCCGAACCCGCCAACGCTATCTTAGGTGTGGGCGATAACCTCAAACTGCGTTACAACGAGCCCATTGCCGGTAACTACCTGGACGAAGATGCCAACTTCTCCATCATAGGCGTCACCAACCTTATGGATATTACCGCCAGCACATCCATTGGTTTTGACGGTAGCGACAACTCGTATGCCGAATCTAAGACATCACGCAACCTGTCCAATCGCTCGTTCTCTGTTGATATGATTGTTAAGCCTGCTTCGCCCAATACGGCTGCAGTCTTCTTCCAACACGGACAAGGATTGGAGTTCGGTATAACTGCCGATAACCGCCTCTACGCTGCGATGGGTAATGATACCTATCTGTCCAAACCGGTAACACCTATGCTCGCTTTCACACGCGTGGCAATGGTTTATGACAACAAACCGGGAACATTGCTTTTCTATGTAGGTTCGGCACTTGTTTCAGATACCATACATGTACAGCAATCATACAAAAATACCGACCACTTTATCTTTGGTAAAGGATTTAGAGGCAATATGCTGGAGGCACGCGTATGGACCAAAGCGCTTTCACAGGCACAAATAAACGAGACCAATTTCAAATATCTGACCGGCTATGAGCGCGACCTGCTGGCTTACTACCACATGAGCGAAGGTTACGGTTCTACCCTGAATGACGATGCCAATGGGGCTACGCTCTATTGCAGCGGATATACATGGACACTGCCGGACGGTATCTCGCTCCGTCTCAACGGCGAGCAATTGCAACTCAATGGTAAATTGCTGGGCAGAAACGATATACAGGACGAGACACTCATGTTCTGGTTCAAGACCGCCGGTCAGACAGGTACACTCTTTAACGCAGCCGGCGCGACCGGCAACACCGTCATTGCTATCACGGAAGGAACACTCACCTTCCGTTCGGGTGCTAACGAATGGACAGTTGGTCAGGTTGCAGACGACAATTGGCATCAAATCGTGATACCAATCAGCCGTTCCTATAACGTGGCTTCTATCTATTTGGATGGCCAACTCACGCAATCCATTAGAGCCACGGATGTACGACCCATTGCGGGAACTATGTACTTCGGCGGTGACGGATTTGTAGGAAATATAGACGAGTTTGCTATCTTTGAACAGGCATTGCCCGCCAGCTTATGCGAACAATTCAGAAAAATCTCCATTCAGGGGGACGAAATGGGACTGATGGCTTATCTGCCGTTTGAGCAACTTAAACTCAACTCCTTCGGTATCCTTGAACTCGTCTTCTCCGTCAATGACCAACGGGAAATCAAAGATGCAAACGGTAATGTGGGCATCAAACAAACTCCGCTCATCGTGTCCGATATGCCTGACCCAAGCAAGTATGCCGATAAAGCCGTCTATGCTCCCGTGCGTGACCACGAGAAACTGACCAAATTCGCTTTTGACTGGGCTTTCAACGGGGATGAGTTGCTTATCAACCTCAAGATGTTGGACAATGAGATCAATAAGCGGTCTATCTATGTCACCGTACGCGACGTAGAAGACCTAAACGGTAACCCGATGGTATCGCCTGTTACATGGACTGCCTTCGTGGACCGCAATGCCCTCAAGTGGAACGAACGTAGAATCAATGTCACCTATCCGTATGGTAGTACGGGACTTAGTGAGTATAATATGGACTTCACCAACCTCAGCGGTGAACGTCACCAATACATTATCGAATCCCTTGAAGATTGGTTGACCATCAACGCTCCTTACGGTTCGATGCAACCGATGGATGAAAAGACCGTTCGCCTTATGTTCAATACCGATATGGCGGTAGGAACCTATGATGACATCATCTACCTCACCGACGAGGACGGCATGTCCGAACCGCTGTACATTACTATGAATATTGAAGCGATACCTCCTTACGAACAGATATCCGAGAGCAAGTATCCCGACAACATGTCTATCTGTGCCCAAGTCAAAATGATTACCGATCACGGCGTTATCTATGATACCGATCCGAACGACATCGTCTATGCGTTCTGTGATAACGAATGTGTCGGTATGGAAAATATCTCCTTCAACGAGATTACCCATACATCCAACGTGTTCATGACGGTATTCGGTACCGACTCAATGGTTCATAAGCCCATCCACTTCCAGTTGTGGCAGGCTTCTACAGGCAAGATCTATGATATGAGTGTCAGCATAAGCGTGCTGTTTGCCAACAACCACCTGTACGGCTGCAACGACACCGTTCCGCTTATCCTAAGCACATCCGGTAGCGAGACGCAAGCCATTGAATTGGCAGCAGGTTGGAACTGGGTATCTGTGCCTCTCATTCTCTATGATACTTTGGCAACTTATCTGACCACTAACAATCCTTGGATGGCAGGTGACATAATCAAGAGCCCCGGAGAACAAATATTCGCTGAATATAGCGCCAAAGACAAGGCATTCAAAGGTACTTTGAACAAACTCCACTACTCGAAGATCTATATGATTCGGGTGACAGAAGATAATATCATGCGAGTTGCCGGAGACCGTTTGCCCGAAGATTCCATGAAGATTACCGTACGTGGTGATTATCAATGGAGCGTGCTGCCGTGCTTGTTTGAGAGCACAACCCCGCTGGCACAAGCCCTGACTGACTACTACGACTACGCTACCCCGGGTGATATGGTTAAGGCGCATAACCGCTTTGCTGTCTTCACTTCCGACCGGAGATGGGAAGGTAACCTTACGGCACTCCGTCCGGGCGAAGGATATATGCTCTACCGCCAATCTCCGGGGTCGAAGGTGATATCGTTCTATCCGTCTGTTATGAATACTAACGTAGCACCACGAAAGGCAGCATCTATTACTGCCGAAGCCTACACCAACCCGAACGCAGCCACCAATATGACGATGATTGCGCAAGTGGAGAAAGAAAATAATCTATCCGACATCCGCGTATATGTAGGCGGCGAATTGGCAGCTGTTTCCGCTCCGATAACGATTGGCAGGGAAAACTACTTCTTCCTCACTATCCAGAGCGACCAAGTCGGCGAGATACGCTTCGAGATGGGTAATGAGACCTTAGAGGTATCACCTGCTAACGGACAGGCTCCCGTACGCTATGCAGCCGATGCACATGCCGGATCGGTGGAGAAACCAATCATGCTGCGCGTGAAGGATAACCTCCCGTATAAAATAATCGAAAATAATCATGTAGTAATAATCCGTAATAATAAGAAATATGATGTTACAGGCCAAAACTTATAAAAAAATCCTGTTAGCGTCGCTGCTGTGTGCAGCGGCGCAGCAGGTGTCCGCTAAGGATGATGTAGAATTCTCTTACAAAGGCGTGTTCTCCATTGAACCGGGTAAAGCAGTTGTGTTTGCCACAACCAATTGTAAAAATACAGGTGTTGATACGGAACGCTTCCAATGGCAAGATGGTGGAAAATATGCCGGTGGTGAAGATTATGTTCTCTCTTCTGCCGAGTGGACCTATCTGATAGTTACCCGAGATGCAGATAAGGAGCAGAGGGATGCCTTAGGTACAGTCGATGGTAAAAAGGGACTGATTCTCCTGCCCGATAACTGGGTACAACCGAATGATGTTCCGGCGTTTCAACCTATTACCGAAGGTGCTCACTATAACCTAAATATCTATGACGCCGAGCAATGGGAAAAGATGGAAGACGCAGGCGCTATCTTCCTACCGTGTCAGGGATATGGGTTTGATACAGAAAGCGGGCATACAGTGGAAGACGAAGGCGATCATGGCGTTTATTGGGCATGCGATCAACATAGTGGTTCAGAAGGTAAGTGCCTGCGGTTTTATGAAGGAACCATACACGACATGAATCATGGTAGCAAACAAAACTATTACAGCGTCCGTTTGGTGCGGGATGTGAAGGTGTTTGACGAGAATGATAGTCAGGAACAGTTTGCAAGTAAATTTAATGACTTTAAGACATTTGATGATCATTATTATGTCTTCGTTCGTCGTTACCTCGTGCACAACGGCTATTTCAATACGATTTGTTTGCCGTTTGAGGTTGAAGTACCACACTCTCCTCTTAAGGACGCCGAAGTGTTCACGGTAACATCGGGCACGGTAGTGGACGGCTGTTTACAGGTGAATATAGTTAAACAAAACTTATATGAATATCCCAAAATGGAAAGAGGTGTCCCTTATCTCATTCGTTGGACAAACGATAACGATTCCGTTCCTTTGTTGGTATTTCATGATATCCCAAAATGGAATTGGGTCGAAAATGCCACCGATGCATTCACAACGGGTGATGACGCGCTGACTTATCAGGGCTTCTTCGGTATGACCCATATAGCGGATGAAACAAACGGTGAGAATGAACACTATAATTTCTTCTTATACAACAACAACGAACTCTGCTGGCCAACCGATGGTAATGATCCTAATGCTATGATGAATGGCTTCCGTGCCTATTTCTGGTTAAAGCCGAGTCTATCTGCTGCGGCTCCGCTCTACCGCGGTATGCCTGCCAAGTTGCAAGAGATAAGTATAACTGACGATGCCACTCGGTTGAATCAGCCATCCGCTACCCCGAATTGCCAAAAGGTATTCAATGCGGACAAAGTGGTCATTATTTTAGACGGTAAAAAATATTCAATAGGAGGACAAGAATTATGAAAAAGTACATCATTCCCCACATCTATGTGGAAGCCATAAATCCCGCTACTATCTTACTTACATCCGGCGGCGGACCGAAAGTAAGCGGTAAGGGCGAGCAACAAATAAAAGCCTTATAAGTATAACGACTAAATAGATTAATTATGACAAACAAGATTTTAATCATCGCTTGCGCCCTGCTTTGCATGGTGGGTTGCAAGGACAAAAAAGACGAACCCAAGGACAAAAAAGACGAACCCAATAGTTTAATCGGTAATATAGAAAAACCCGATTGGGAGGCTATCACAAACTATGATTTAACATCTTCCATGACAGCCGTTATCCGGGTAGATCTTTCGCTGTCTTTTTCGGAAGAGCAATTACGAGCAGCCAACTACCAACCTTCGGAAGATGACATGCTGGCGGTTTATGATGAAAAGACAGTCCTCAGCAGAGGTACCAAAAGAGGTTGGGTGTGGTACGTATATAGCGCTGCACCGATGGATGGAACACCATCAAACCTCACTCTGCGTTATTACTCGGCTTCGCTGAAGAATATCTTTGTAAGTAAGGAGTTGATACCATACAAGAACGATA
The DNA here is from genome assembly GCA_045627765.1 of Paludibacteraceae bacterium. Classification (GTDB taxonomy): domain Bacteria; phylum Bacteroidota; class Bacteroidia; order Bacteroidales; family Paludibacteraceae; genus Colicola. The sequence goes on from JAZQOG010000053.1 coordinate 24,362, forward strand.
CCCAACTGGGTACCACGGATGACCCCTATACGCCAACGTTTATTATAGACAAATAAATAGCTAAATATTTTTAAGCTATGTTGTGAAATAAAGTAACCATTCGGTAAATAGGACAAAAGAGAAGACCGCTTCGAGCATCCCTCGGAGTGGTTTTTTTGTGTCGTTTTTCTTTAATTTTGCAAAAAGATTTGCACAATTCAAAAAAATGTTGTACCTTGGGCAAGCTGCCTGCCGCTATGCGGCATTCCCCCCAATGTACGGTCGCGTATTTATTAATATGAGCAATTTAAGAGCAAAAAGGCTAAAGCCTCTCATTGACTGTTTTTCGGTAGTCTATCGTGAGTAAACTCCCATATTCTACCTAAAAAGCACTCAATAATAAAATAAATTTCATTTTTTTGCTCTTAAATTTGCTCATACCAAATTTTTGTTGTATATTTGCAGCGAAAATTGTGTGGCGAAAAAATCGCCATAATACTAAGAAATTGTATAATTGTTTTAAAATCAAATGTTTATGTCAACAAAGAGAGTTCCGAAAAATCCATTTTTAATAGCAGGATATGAGAGCCCATCCTATTTTTGCGATCGAGAAAAAGAAACAAAAGCCTTACACTCTGCTTTACAAAACGAACGCGATGTGGTCCTGCTGAGTGCCAGACGTATGGGGAAAACAGGGTTGATTCATCATCTGTTTGCCACTATTCCTGCGAGCGAAGCCTACTGCATATATGTGGATATTTATAGAACGGAATGTTTGAAAGATTTTATTGAATGTTTCGGGCGTGCGATTATAGGGCAGTGTGGTACTCCTTCTGCCCGAGAGAAAGTGATGCAAATACTTCATTCGTTGCGGTTCAGTTTCTCTACAGACATGATTACGGGGCAACCGGAAATAGGTGTTACCTTGGTAAATCAACTAGAAGAAATAGTTTCTTTATCACAGATATTTTCCTATATGGAGCAAGCCGACAAACCTGTGTATGTCGCCATAGACGAGTTTCAACGTATATTGGATTATCCGGAAAAGAACATAGAGGAAACATTACGTAGTTATATTCAACATCTTCGAAATGTATTTTTTATCTATTCGGGTAGTCAAAAACATATGATGATAGAGATGTTTTCTTCTGCGAAACGCGCATTCTATCAAAGTGCTCAAAATATGCATTTAGGCGCGATTGAAGAAGATGCCTATTATACGTTTTGTTGCAGCCATTTACAAAATCACCAACAAAACATGTCGCAAGAAGCCTTCCATTTTTTGTATGAGATATTGTCTGCACATACATGGTATATTCAATCCGTTATGAATAGGTTGTATGTTCTTGGTAGCCCTCAAATCACAATAGAAACAATTCAGCAAGTGATTTGCGACCTATTGGAAGAAAATCAATTTGCATATCAAAACTATTGTACTCTATTGGCCCCTAATCAACTCCGTGTGTTGCGTGCTATCGCAAAAGAAGGGCATGTCAAAGAACCCAACAAACAAGGATTCTTGGTAAAATATTCGTTATCTGCGCCGAGCACAGTCAGAAGTGCTATTAAAGTGTTGGTAGAAAAGGAATTTGTGCAGGATAATAATGGTGAATATTCCATATACGACCGTTTCTTCGGAATTTGGTTAGCTCAATAAACAACTACCAAATCCCAAGTGCGCTTTTTTATGCATTTTTGCAAAAAGATTTGCACATATCGAAAAAAAGTAGTACCTTTGCAGCAAAATTGTTTTACTTGCCTAAAACGACTAAAACGAACGACTAATATGACCATCCCGGAGCCATTAGAAATCAATTTCGCGGAGTTTGACGAGTATATCCGCCAAGGCGAACCCGACCAGCAGGAGAAGGCGAGCATTTGGAGCATGGCTATTGGTCTGCAACAAGTAGATCAATTGCATGTCAGCAACTATCTTAAGCAAACGGCAGCCGAGCATATTGAGGGCAAGATTTCGCAAGCAGAGGTAGAGAAAAGGATAGAAACTTATTATCAAACGGCTCAGAGTCGTAAAGAGGAAAGTGGTACCGACGAAGCGGATATCGTTGCTACACGTATCTCTCGGGTAATGAATAGCCAATCGTTTACGTTTTCTCCCTCTCATTATGCGTCTATCCATAAGGCTCTCTTTAATGGTATCCTCCCCCACGCAGGTACATATAGGGACTATGATATATCTAAAAAAGAATGGGTCTTGAATAATGCCAGTGTTCTCTATGGAGCCGCAGACTATATAGCAGAGACATTGAAATACGATTTTTCGCAAGAACAGACTTTTGTCTATAAAGGCAAATCCACCGAAGATGTCATCGCTCATATTAGTGATTTTATTGCAGGAATCTGGCAGATTCATCCCTTCCGGGAAGGTAATACGCGCACTACGGCGGTCTTTTTGGTGCAATATCTACATTCTTTAGGTTATAAGATTGACAATATGCCCTTTGCGTCTCATTCGTGGTATTTCCGCAATGCGTTGGTGCGTGCCAATTACGATAATCTGCCTAATGGTATTTCGCGTACAACGGAGTTCTTACAACTTTTCTTGCGGAATATTCTCTTGGGCGAGCACAACGAGTTGAAGAATCGTTATTTGCACATCCTTTGGACGGGAGAACGACCGCTAATAGCGAAGACAACCACACAAGTAGCGGATAAAGTAGCGGATAAAGTAGCGGATAAAACACCCGATAAGATATTGCATATTTTGGCAAATAATCCTTTGGCTACGACGGCTCAGATAGCGCAACAATTGAATATGTCGGATAGTGGTGTCCGTAAAGTTGTTACGGCTCTCAAGGCTCGCGGTCTTCTTCGCCGTGTTGGCGCGAATAAGAATGGCCACTGGGAAGTAATCATTAAGCACGAACTAAACAATAATCAATAATCATTATGAAAAAAGTATTTCTGGCATTGGTGGCTCTCGCCGCCATCGCGTTAACGGGTTGCAAAACTAATAATGAGGCTCCCGAACCACCGACATCTCCGGATCCGGATCCTAAGATTCAGTTAGGAGAACAGTTACCTAATCCCTATTTGTTATCCAATATGCAAGAGGGGCTAACGGAGCTTGTTCACCAATCCGACCCGCAAGCCCAAGTGCCTCAACTGCAAGCCAATGCGCTCTATGTCCGTTTCCTTCCTAAGACGAAGGAAGACTTGGAGACGCTGTGGAACTTAGGTGAGGAGTTATATCTCTATCCGTTGGATTATGAAATCAAACAACAGGGATTATATTATATGGATCCGTCTTTAGGTGAGGATGATTATCCTTATGTATATGCGGTAGTGTCCGTCGATTTCGTCTTTCCTAAAATGCATTACGAGATACTGGCTCGGTGCTATATCCCCGACCTCAATGAAGATAATGTGGAAGGTTCTTTTGTTTCGGGTCGGGCTTTGGAATTAAAGGCGAGCGAACCTTTACGTCGTCTCAAACCTAACTTGGCACCAAGTATGACGAATGAGGAAGACGCACCTGCGTTTCCTCAAGGAACAGTGATGGTCGAGGGGTTCAGCAAATGGGAACCGGTACGCGGAGCCAAAGTGCGTTGTCGAACCATCTTACGTGAATCGGAAGCGGTTATATCCGATGACGGAACCTACACTTTTACAGAAGGGTTTATGATGGCGCCCGTCTATTCCGTCGTTTATACCAATGCTAAAGGTTTCTCGCTATGGTTTAATGTGGCTGCGGGAGCTCAAGATGCCTCCGTGAACTTGGGCGAACATACGGCTAAGGGGTTGAATGTGCAAATCAGTTTACAGAACAAGACCTATGCCGATTCGGTTAATTTTGCTTTGGCGGCAATCAATAATGCCACGTGCGATTATTACGATTCGTGTCAAGCCGAAGAAATCAAATTGCCTCCCAAAGACCTTAAGATTTGGGTATGGTCCTTTATGGGCAGTTCATCGGCTTCGATGATTCGTCGCGTAGCGGAATTGGGTGATAAAGAGATTCGAATCTTGTTGGATAAACTGCTCGATTTTACCGTCCGCGAGGGTTATTTGCCTGAGTTAAACAAGGATTTTGTTATCCCCGTGCTCAATCACATAGTGAATGCTTGTAAGGGTTTATTGCCTGATCTCACGATAGGTACTAACACGTGGGATTATACGTATGCAGGCTTCTATTCGGTTGCTTGGCACGAACTCACGCACTCCAGCCACTTCTCTTTGTTGGGTTCGGATGTGTGGAAGACTTATATCTATTACATCCTCGATTATGGTTGCTATGGTGACGGATCGGCTCCCGAGGATAAAAAAGGTATCTGCGATGTGGGTGAGAGTTGGGCGTATGCCAACGAACGCTATTGCGCTTTGCAGTTTGGGCGAAAGGGTGAGACGTGTTCTAAATATGAATGGTTCTTCCCCCACTATAAGCAGTTGGATAACTTGCTAAGCAATCATAAACTGACGCGCAAACAGATGTACGACTGTTTAATCAACTCTTCCAAGCAGCCAATGCTCACGTTTGATGCTTATTGGGAAGAATTAAAGAACAAATACCCATCGGTGGTAAATAACTAACGACTAAAAACTAAACAATAATCAATAATCAATAATCAATAATCAATAATCAACTAATTTTTATCATTATGAAAAAAGTATTTCTGGCACTGATGGCTGTTGCCGCCATCGCGTTAACGAGTTGTAAGAAAGAAACTCCGGCAGGACCTACAATCATTGAAGGAACGGAGATTACAGCCCTGCGTTCCTATACGCAGACATCACCTAACCCGCTCAATGTAGAAAACTGTAAGTCTGCCAAAGCCGAAGAGACATTGAAGTCTTTAAGGTGTGCGTATGGAAACCATTTGTATTATATGGACTATCTGATTGAAAACCCTGTGCCATCAATAATCAAATCCGGTGACGAACGCTACAAATATGGGGATGGTACGACCGGAAACAAAGTTCTTAAAGATTTCCAAGATCAGTTATTCTACACCCCTTACCCGATTGTGTTGTTCGATTCTCCACTTGCTTGCTCCGGTTTTGTATGCAAAAACACCAAGGGCGAATTGTTAGTAGGTCGTAATATGGATAGTAAGGCCGGTAATATCGTAGTACTGTTCCATAAAAATCCC
>JAZQOG010000054.1:0-26497 GCA_045627765.1 Paludibacteraceae bacterium
TGGGAGAGTTCTTGTGGGGTGACGAGTAGGGGAGTAGGGGAGTAGGGGAGTAGGGGGGTAGGGGTGTTTGTTACCGCAAGTAGCACGAGTTCAAAATGCCCGATCAGTTCCCCGATACATTTGTCCCCTTCTGCGACGAAGAGTTTCTCTTCGTCTCGCACTTTCTTCTGCTGCAACGAGCGAACAAATCGCACCTGATTCTTCGAAATATGTCCTAAAAGAGGTTCCATTTTACCAAAAACATTGTTCTTTTTTCAAAAAACGCTGCAAAATTACAAAAAAATTTGCATATATGCAAATATTTTCGTACCTTTGTGCTCATTATTATTATGCCGAAGAAGAGACTTGTCATATTATTTGCCATTTTGGGCCTTGTTTTGGTCGTTTTGACGGGGTGTCACCCCTGTCGTTATGTGCCGAAAAACGAGTACCTGCTCAATAAGGTGAAGATACAAGTGGAGGACCGCAAGGATGTATCCACTTCGGACTTGAGTAACTACCTTCGTCAGAAACAGAACACCGAGATTTTAGGGTTCTGGAAGTTACAGCTGCACATCTATAACACGGCTCCGCAGGACACGATCACGAAGTCGCAGAAACGATTGACTAAGAACGCCCACAAGATGGGTGAGGCTCCTATCATCTATGATGCGGAAGCGACGAACGCGTCGATGTACCAACTAAAGAAAGCGATGGAGAACCAGGGGTTCTTCAATGCCCAAGTGGATACGATTATCGCCCGTAAGGTCAATGAGAAAAAAGACGAACGTAAGGTGAATGTCACTTACCATATTACTGCCAATAAACCGTATTTCATTCGCGATTATAAGACAAACATCGCCAATGATGTGGTGCGGCAGATAGCCAATAACAAAGGGCGCACCATCAAGAATGGGGACCAGTTTGACGCTTCGGCATTGGACAACGAGCGCCAACGCATCGCTTCAGGAATGCGTAACAAAGGGTATTATTACTTTGATAAGGCGATGTTAGAGTATCGCGCTGATAGTAACTATAACTCCAACGAGGTGGCGATGGAGATGAAACTGCAAGACTATATCACCGCTTTGCCCGATTCGCTGCGCAACCGTTTGTATCGCCAATATACGATCTCGCGTGTCTGCTTCCACCAAGATTATGACCCTATCCACATGCCTACTGATATTGTTCTCACCACTGTGACGGATCCGATGGGCTACGAGTTTACCTACGAGGGAACGCCCTTGCTGCGTAATCGTGTTCTAAAGAAAGCATGTAAGATTCGTCCCGGAGCCTTGTATAACGAGACCGCGGTGGAGGACACTTATGCAGCACTCAATGGGTTAGGTCCGATCAAGTACATTGATATCGCTTTCGAACCGGTGGGCGACCACGAATTAGAGTGCCACATCACCCTCTCGCGGAGCAAACTCAATAGCGTCTCGGCAGAGATAGAGGGCACTTACTCGGCCGGCGACTGGGGTATCGCTGCCGGAGTAGGGTACGTGAATAAGAACATCTTCCGCGGAGCCGAACAGCTCTCCATCAATGGACACGCCAGTTACGAATGGCGGCAGAATGGCGGTAAAGCCATCGAAGGAACGGTTGATGCCAGTCTGCTCTTCCCTAACACCTTGAAGGTGAAAGTGGGCTATCAGTACCAAACGCGCCCGGACGAATATACGCGAACGATTGCGAATGCCGGTTTGTATTACACGGCGCATAAACGCCATAGGAACCCAAGATGGCACCACTCGTTTAATATCATCGACATCAGTTATGTCTATCTGCCTTGGGTTTCCGACGCTTTTAGACACGACTTCTTGGAGAAATCAACAGTGCTGAAATATAGTTACCAAGACCATTTCATTGTCGATTGGTCGTATAGCGGTCGGTATAACGGCTATAACGCCCGCCATCCTTTACGCAGTTTTATCACTTTTAACTATGTCGTCGAGACGGCGGGTAACTTCCTCTACGGAATGAGCAAACTCGTTAGGCAACAACCGAACGAGGTAGGGCAGTACGAGATCTTCCATATTCCCTACGCACAATACGGAAAGGCGGACATTAACTTCACTTTCCACCATGTTCTTGCGGAAAAGCACCAGATCGTCACCCATATAGGAATGGGCGCTGTGGTGCCCTATCTGAACTCGAGTGTTGTACCTTTCGAAAAACGCTATTTCGCCGGTGGTAGTAACAGTGTCCGCGGATGGCAGGCACGTGCGTTAGGCCCGGGAGCTTTCTCGGTGCAAGGGAGTAGCAGCCTGCTCTATGAACTCAAAGCCGGAGATATACGCCTTGATGCTAACCTCGAATATCGCTACCACGTGCTGAAGTTCCTCGAACTCGCTGCGTTCTTCGATGCGGGAAACATCTGGACGATTCGCGACTATCCCGAACAACCGGGCGGACAGTTTAAGTGGAACGAGTTCTATAAGCAGATAGCCATGGCTTACGGCTTGGGTATCCGCCTCGACTTCAGTTTCCTTATCTTCCGCGTGGACTTAGGTGTTAAACTCTACGATCCGGCGCGTATCTATGGGGAGCGAGCGGGAACGCAGTGGCGTACGATTCCGAATGGGTTAGGGTGGAAAGACGACTTCACGTTCCATTTCGCCATCGGGTATCCGTTCTAATTAGTTTAGAGTATTATGCTAAAGCAATATAATATACAAGGAGTGATGGAAGCGGGTTGCGACGAGGCGGGGAGAGGACCGCTCGCGGGAAGTGTGTTCGCGGCAGCGGTGATCTTTGGTGAGTGCGATAAAGTGGAAAGTGAAAGTGAGGAGTGGAACCTTATCAACGATTCCAAACAGTTGACCGACAAACAACGTCAACGCCTTCGTCCGTGGATAGAACAACATGCTGCTGCATGGGCCGTGGCAGAGGTGACTGCCGAGGAGATTGACCAAATCAATATCCTCAACGCCTCGATACTTGCTATGCAACGCGCCCTTGACCAACTGTCTATTCGCCCCCAACACATCCTCGTTGATGGGAATAAATGGAAACCCTATATCCCTTCCGGCGAAGTGATGGCTATACCCGCTACTACCGTCGTCAAAGGGGACGCCACCTATATGTCTATCGCCGCGGCGAGTATCTTAGCCAAGACCTATCGCGACGAGTACATGACCCGCTTGAGTGAGGAATATCCGCAGTACGGTTGGGACCGAAACATGGGCTATCCCACTGCCCAACATTATGCTGCTATCCGGCAGTTCGGTATTACCCCCTACCACCGCAAATCGTTTAAACTAATTAAAAACAATACTAACTAAAAAACAAACAATTATGAGTATCATTATCAAACGAAATTCCGAGGGCAAACAACCTCGCCGTCACGGTTGTCTGTGGACAATCATCATCTGTGTTGCCATCTATATCGGTGGCTGTTTCGCTATCGGCGCTGCCATAGCGAATGGTAGTTCCTTCTCCGTGAAGGACAACTCCGTGTATATGATCACCCTCAAGGGCGAACTGCACGAGCAAGGACAGGAAGATAATCCCTTTGCCAGTTTCTATTCCTCTATTTATGGAATGAGCGATCCTTCCGTGGTCGGTCTTGATGACCTGCTCGCCAATATCCGCTACGCCAAAGAAAGCGAGAATATCAAAGGTATCGTCCTCAACAAAGGCGAACTGGCTATGTCGCCCGCTTCGGCTAAGGCGTTGCGCGATGCACTGCTCGACTTTAAGACCTCCGGCAAGTGGATCATCGCTTACGCTGAAACTTATGGCACGACAAACTACTACGTAGCTTCCGTAGCCGATAAGATCTACATGAATCCCTCCGGTTCGCTCAGTTGGCACGGTATGAGTGCGCAACGGATGTACTACACCCGCCTGCTCGAGAAGATTGGCGTGGAGATGCAGATCGTCAAAGTCGGTACGTTCAAATCCGCTGTAGAGCCGTATTTCCGCACTTCGATGTCGGATGCCGACCGCAAACAAACGGAGCAATATATTGGAGGTATATGGTCGAATATCGTCTCTGCCGTCAGTGCTTCGCGTGGTATCAGCGAAAGCGACCTCAACCGTTACGCTGACCTGTATATGGACCTTCAACCGACCGAAGATAACGTCACTTACGGACTTATCGACAGTCTCACTTTCCCGCAACAGATGGACACCATCGTTAAACGACAAATTGGCGTGAAGGACTTCCACTACGTATCCACCTCTGACCTGACTTCCGTCAAGAAAGACGAATCGAAGTCTAAGAATCAAATAGCCGTCGTCTATGCCGATGGTCAGATTGCGGACGAAGGACGCGACGGTATAGTAGGCAGAAAAATGGTGAAAACCCTCAATGGTTTGCTTAAGGAAAAAGACCTCAAAGCCGTTGTCTTCCGTGTTAATTCTCCGGGCGGTAGCGCGTACGCTTCCGAACAAATCTGGCACGCTGTCACGATGTTAAAAGAGAAAGGACTGCCCGTCGTAGTTTCGATGGGTGACTACGCTGCTTCGGGTGGTTATTATATCTCCTGCGCAGCCGATTATATCTATGCCGAACCTACCACTCTGACCGGTTCGATTGGTATCTTTGGTACGATTCCGTCCTTCAATAAACTGCGTGATAAAGTGGGTCTGGACATTGATGGGGTAGAGACCAACGCGCATTCCAGTCTTCAAAATAACATGATTCTTCGTGGTATGAACCCCGCCGAACGCCAACTGATGCAAACGATGGTGGAGCGTGGCTACGACCTCTTCACTACTCGCTGTGCCGACGGTCGTCACATGACTCAAGAAGCCATCAAGAAGGTTGGCGAAGGACGTGTCTGGTTGGGACAAGACGCTATCGCTATCGGACTGGTTGATAGTCTCGGCAATATCAACGACGCGATTGCTAAAGCGGCTCAACTGGCTGAGATAGAAGACTATAAAACCGTTTCCTATCCGCGCCGTAAATCGTTTATGGACGAGTTCTTGAACTCCCTTAATGAGTCTTCCTCCGAGGAGGAACGCATCGTTGCTAAAGTGCGTGAGTTCGTTAGTCAACCTCGTGTTATGGCTCTCATGCCCGAAGTAACCATTAAGTGATGAATCCGTTTGCCTCCATCTTACTCGCTCCTATCAGTGCGCTCATCAGTATAGCACTCTATATCCGCCATCGTCTTTACGATGCCCATATACTACGCTCTTCCGAGGTGCAGGTTCCCACTATATGCGTGGGCAACCTCGCACTCGGTGGAACGGGTAAGACGCCGCATGTCGAATACCTTATTCGCCAATTATCTTCGCGCTACCGCTTAGCCGTGCTCTCGCGTGGCTACGGTCGCCGCACCAAAGGCTTCCGGCTCGTCACACCTACCGGCACGGCTTTTACCGTCGGAGATGAACCGCTACAGATAGCCACTAAGTTCCCTTCTATCCCCGTCGCCGTGTGCGAGAATAGGGTCAAAGGGGTACGGCAACTCCTCAAGACCTATCCCGACCTACAACTCGTCATTTTAGATGACGCTTTCCAGCATCGCGCTATCCGCTGCGATCTCAATATCCTACTGACCGCTTACGATAACCTTTATATCAAAGATCGCGTGTGGCCTCTGGGGCACCTGCGCGACCTCAAAACGCGTTGCCATAAAGCACAAGTGATCATCGTCACCAAGTGCCCACTTAATATGCTACCCATCGACAAACGTATCCTCGAAACAACCCTACACAAAGCGTCCTTCCAACAGCTCTATTTCTCTGCTTACGAATATGCTCCGCTTCCACAAGACGGTACTCCCCTCCTTGTCACCGGCATAGCCAATCCACAACCGCTCTTCGACTATGTCCAGGCACAACAACCCAACGCCGAGTTGTTTGCTTTTCCCGACCATCACGATTTTATGCCCCCCGAAGTGGAGATCATCAAATCCCGCGCCGCTGCCTTCGACTATGTCCTCACGACCGAGAAAGACCTACCTCGACTACAAGCCGCCGGACTTGCCGAAGCATTAGGAGAACGGCTTTATACCTTGCCTATCAAAGTCACTATCCTCGATGAAGGCGACCAACTTATCAAGAAAATTGCAACCTATATAGATAAACTATGCTAAAGATCTTCCGCCGATTTATACCACCGTACAAACACTTCGTGGTACTTAACATCTTCTTTAACCTGATATCGACCATTTTGTCGCTCTTCTCGTTTGCTACGATCATTCCCGTTTTGCAAATCCTCTTTGGTATCCAACAGATCCAAACACAATATACACCTCTTTCTTCTGCCCTTCCGCTTGAAGACTGGCTTACTGCCCTTAAAGGAAACATGTACTTCTACCTTGACCAACTCATCACGGTCAAAGGTACCGGTATGGTCCTCTTCCTTCTCGGGGTGGTACTTGTGGTTCTAACCGGACTCAAATGCCTCACCGCCTGGCTTGCGAACTATTTCATGGTTCCTATCCGCACCGGTGTGCTGCGGGACCTGCGCCAGCAACTCTATTATAAAGTGGTTTATCTGCCTATCGGCTATTTCACTGAGGAACGCAAAGGCGATGTGATGTCCAGAATGACCAACGATGTATCTGAAGTCGAAGCTTCCATCATGTCCTATTTAGATATTCTCTTTAAGGACCCTATCATGATTATCGTCTATCTTGTCACCCTCTTCGTCATTTCGTGGCAACTCACTCTTTTTGTGCTGATTCTCTTACCCGTTGCAGGACTACTCATTGGGCGCATCGGCAAAAGCCTTAAACGCACTTCTACCAAGGGGCAAGAACAAACCGCCGATATTCTAACTCAGATAGAAGAAACCCTTGGCGGACTGCGCGTGGTCAAAGCCTTTAATGCCGAGGAGAAACTCAAAACGCGCTTTAATACGATTATCAACGATACCCGTCGCACCTTCAACCGTATCAACCGACGTTACTTCCTTGCTCACCCCGTGTCCGAGTTCCTGGGTACGACCCTTATTGCTCTTCTTATCTGGTATGGTGGCGGGCTGATTCTTAACGACCACGCATTCATTGATGCTGCAACGTTCATTTATTACCTCGTTATCTTCTATTCCATCATCAACCCCGCTAAAGACCTCAGCAAAGCCTCTTATGGTATCCGACGCGGACAGGCTTCCCTCGACCGTATCGATAAGATCCTCAATACCCAAAACCCCATCCTCGAAACGCATTATTCCGGAATATCCGGCTCTTTCTCCTCCGCTATCGAATACCGCGATGTCACCTTTGCCTACCAACCCGATATACCCGTTCTCCAACATATCAATCTCACTATCCCCAAAGGCTCTATGGTTGCACTCGTCGGTCAGTCGGGTAGTGGTAAAACCACCATCGCCGATTTACTGCCGCGCTTCTATGATGTTAGCGAAGGGGGTATCTTTGTTGATGGTGTCGATATCCGCACGATTCGCCCTTACGATTTACGCGCATTGATGGGGAATGTGAACCAAGAGGCGATTCTCTTTAATGACACGTTCTTTAATAACATCACCTTCGGTGTTGATACTACTCAACCCGCACCCAATGGTCAGACCTGGCAACAAGCCGTTGAACAAGCCGCTCGTATTGCTAACGCACACGAGTTTATCATGGCTACTCCCGATGGCTACCAAACCACCGTCGGCGATCGCGGTTCACGACTCAGCGGAGGACAACGACAACGTATATCTATCGCTCGGGCTATCCTTAAAAACCCACCTATCCTCATCCTTGATGAGGCTACTTCCGCACTCGATACCGAGTCCGAAAGACTGGTACAACAGGCACTTGAGCGACTGATGAAAGATAGAACTACCCTCGTCGTTGCACACCGATTATCCACGATCCGTAACGCAGACCTAATCTGTGTCCTCGATCAAGGACGCATCGTCGAACAAGGCACTCACGATGAACTAATGGCACTCAATGGCCACTACAAACGCCTCATCGAAATGCAAAACACCAAATAATATGATCCTAATCGCAGACTCCGGTTCAACCAAAACCCACTGGCTTCTAATGACGGCCAATGGCAATACGCAAGACTTCTATACGGCGGGCATTAACCCTGTTTTGCAGTCGCCTGAACAGATACAAACCGTCATCGACCAACTCCTTACCCAACTCGGTCCCCTCCTTTGGGCAGGAACGATCACACACGTCTTCTTCTATGGGGCAGGATGTATTCCCGACAAACAGCCCATGGTACGCGAGTTACTCGCGCAGCCCTTCAGACACGCTCATATAGAGGTGGCATCGGATATGCTCGGTGCGGCTCGCGGACTGCTTCAACATGAACAAGGTATCGCTTGTATCCTTGGAACGGGCTCCGGCTCTTGTTTCTATGATGGACAACAAATTGCTACCACCGTTCCGTCGCTTGGTTATATCTTAGGCGACGAAGGTTCCGGTGCAACATTAGGTAAAAGGCTTGTTGGCGATGCCCTCAAGAACCAATTGCCTTCGCACCTCAAAGAGGCGTTCTTGCGCGAGTATAATCTTACTCAGGCTATCATCCTTGATCGTGTCTATCATCAACCGATGCCGAATCGTTTTTTGGCGGAACTCAGTCAGTTCTGTGCTCGACATATACAAGACCCCGCCATTCACCAACTCGTCTATGACCACTTTGACGCTTTCATCAAGCGTAATATCTTGCAATACCCTCAACTTTATAATATCTCCTTCGTCGGCTCGATCGCGTTTTATTATAAAGAGGTGTTGGAAAGAGTCTTAGCCGATAATCATCTGACATTAGGAACAATACTAAAAGACCCCATTGAGGGCTTAAAACAATATCACCAACCCGACTTAAATCCCACACAATTATGATATTTTATCTCCATTCTCGTCTTTGTTCGACGAAAGAACTCAAAGACATCGCTAAAAATCTTCAATCTTCAATCAAGTATGTAATTCTCAGTACAAAGGATAATATTCAATGGGTCTATCGTGCGGAGGAGCGCATGGAGCAAGTGATGGCTTATACAGGAGCGAAGATGGTTTATAGTGACCGTTTCGCCAATGGCGCCGCGGCTCCGACGATTGACTACCAAGCGGGTAGTTTGCGTGACGACTTCGATTTCGGTGCAATCACGATGTGGGATGCACAGGCTTTCCTGCAAGCCGTGGCAGAGATGGATACCGATTACCAATATGCAGCCTTTTATGACCTTCGTCTTCGTGTCAGTAGGATGGGGGAGATTGTGCATGTTCCCGAGTACCTCTATTATGAACAAGAAAACGATACTCGCAAGTCGGGAGAGAAACTGTTTGACTACGTCAATCCCGCCAACCGCGAGGTACAGATAGAGATGGAAGCCTGTGTCACGGCGCATCTCAAAGACTTAGGAGCCCTCATTGACCATCGTTCTCTAAAATCTTTCAGCGACTGAGGTCATTGGTCTCAGCGGCATTTCAGCGATAGCGGTCTTACAGGCGAAGGCGATCGCGTTACCGCCTCTGTCATCATCCCTTGCCGTAATCGTGCCACCACGATAGAGACGGCAGTGCGTTCTGCTCTCGCGCAGCGTGTACGCGCGCCTTATTCTTATAATGTCATCGTGGTGGATGACAACTCCACCGACGGCACGCAAGAGATACTTGCCGAACTCGAAAAGTCTTTCAGCGAAGCGGTCCTTCAGCGTAGCGGTCTTTCAGCCGCAGGCGGTCTCATAGTCCTTCACCAAGACCCCACCTGGCACGGTATCGGTGGTAACTGGAACCTCGCTATTCACGACCCGCGTTGCGGACAGATCGTCATTCAACTCGATAGCGACGATGCGTACGCAGACGAAACGACGGTGCAACGGTTTATTGATACCTTCAACGAAGGCGACTATGCGATGGTCATCGGCACGTACCAAATTGTGGACGAAAATCTCTCCCCTTTAGGGGGAGTTGGAGGGGGCTTGGTCATCTCGCACGCCGAGTGGACTCCCGAAAATGGAATGAACAACGCGTTGCGTATCAATGGACTGGGTGCTCCGCGTGCTTTCCGCACGGATGTCTTGCGCACGATTGATTTCCCTTCTACGAAATACGGAGAGGACTATGCGGTGGCGTTACGCATCAGCCGCGAGTATAAGATTGGTCGTATCTACGATGTCGTTTACCTCTGCCGTCGTTGGGACCATAACTCTGATGCTAACTGCTCCATCGAGGAGATGAATCGCAATAACCTCTACAAAGACCGCCTTCGCACGTGGGAACTGCAAGCAAGAAGGAATAAAAGTGTAGAGGAGTAGGGGAGTAGAGGAGTAGGGTGAGATGAATATTAGAGTCGGTATATTAACTGCTCCGAAGATTGAGTTTGAGCAGCGAGAGCACACGTTTATCCTTCACAACGTGCGTATCGGTATTGGTTTCCACTGGCAACAGTTTGAGGATGAGGAGTTTGAGGGCGGAATAGAGGTTATCTCTAATCCCGACGGCACCCAAACGGCGGTGAATATCATTGATATAGAAGACTATCTTACTTCGGTTATCTCTTCCGAGATGTCCGCTGACGCCCCCATAGAACTACTCAAAGCGCAAGCCGTCATCGCTCGTAGTTGGGTGTTACGCGCTATCGGTCACACCTCTCACACTACTTTCGATGTCTGTGCCGACGACCACTGCCAACGTTACTACGGCATCGCTCGCCGCAACGCTCGCGCCATCGAAGCCGTCAAGGCTACAAAAGGAGAAGTGTTAACTTATCGGGCTGTCATCTGCGACTGCAGGTATCACAAGTGCTGTGGCGGTAAGACCGAACTCTTCGAGACCTGCTGGGACGGCGAACACCACCCTTACCTCGAATCCGTCGAATGCCCTTACTGTAACCTTGCAGCGCAGCGGTCTGCCCTCAACTCCTTCGACCGCTCTAAGGACAACTACCACGATTGGACAGTGACTTATACGGCAGAGGAACTCGCCGCTATCCTCAAACAAAAAACCGGACTCGACTTCGGTACGGTTCTTGAACTGCGCCCCTTACATCGAGGTGCCAGTGGGCGCATCAATCGTCTTGAGGTGGTAGGCAGTAAACTTACAGAGGTTCTCTCCGGCGAACTCACTATCCGCCAAGCCCTCTCGCCCTCGACCCTTTACAGCTCGTGGTTTGAAATATTCTCCTCCCCTATAGGGAGAGGTCGGGAGGTGGCTTCTTTTACTTTCCGTGGTCACGGTTGGGGGCATGGTGTCGGGCTCTGTCAAATGGGGGCTGCTGAGATGGCTAAACAGGGATATTCGTACGAACAAATACTATCGTTCTACTATCTTCACACCCACATTGAAACAATAAAGGGAACTCGTCATTGAGCTCCCTTTATTATCTCTACGTCTAAACGCCTAAACTCACTTTCACTAGCCCTTTGGGCGTCACTTTCACTTTTTCAGTGCTTTAATACTTACCTCAATCGCAGCGATACGCGCTAAGGCGTCGTGCTGTTTCTTGCGCTCCATCTCGACAACCTCCGGCTTCGCGTTCGCTACAAACCGTTCATTGCCTAACTTCGCCATCACACCTTTCAAGAACCCTTGTTGATGCGCTAAATCGGCTTCGAGTTTCTGTAACTCTTCCTCTATGTTGATGAACTGATCCAGCGGCACGAAGTATTCGTCCGTTCCGATAATAAACGACGAACCTGCACCCAACTTTCCACTTTCACTAGCCCGCAGGGCGTCACTTTCACTTTCCACTATTTTCACGTTCGCCAACTTACGTACAACCTCACTCACCACTTTCGGTGCAATCAGCGTTAGCTCTTCCTTCGGACCGATATTCTTCGCCGCACGAATAGCACGGATATTCACAATAATCTGCTTCACCTCCTCCATCTCTGGGAGTAGGGGAGTAGAGGAGTAGGGGAGTAGAGGTGTAGGGGTTGAGAGTCCCGAATACATGATAGATTCGCCCTCTTTCCTCTCCGCGAGGTTCTGCCAGAGTTCCTCCGTGATAAACGGCATAAACGGATGCAGGAGTTTGAGCATCTGCTCGAAGTATCCTAACGTCAACTCGTAAGTCGTCTTATCAATCGGCGTTCCGTATGCCGGCTTGATCATCTCTAAGTACCAGCTGCTGAACTCGTCCCAGAACAATTTATAAATTGACATCAACGCCTCACTCAAGCGGTACTTACTGAATAAGTCTGCTACCTCGTCACTCGTCTTTTGCAACATCGCTCCAAACCAATCGGTCGCTGTTTTGTGGATAGCGTCTTGAGGCTCGTCAATTACTTCAAAGCCTTTCACTAACCTGAAGCAGTTCCAAATCTTGTTGTTGAAGTTGCGTCCTTGCTCGCACAGCGCGTCGTCGAATAGGATATCATTGCCTGCCGGAGCCGACAACATCATACCCATGCGCACGCCGTCCGCACCGTAACGCTCAATCAAATCGAGCGGGTCGGGACTGTTACCTAACGACTTAGACATCTTCCTGCCTAATTTATCTCTCACGATTCCGGTGAAATAAACGTGCTTAAACGGCATCTTACCCATGTACTCGTAACCTGCCATAATCATCCTTGCTACCCAGAAGAAAATAATATCCGGACCCGTTACCAAATCCGCCGTGGGATAGTAATAGTTTAATTGCTGATTGGTGATTGTTGATTGTTGATTGGCAATCTCCGCGCCATCGTTGAGGAACAACGATATCGGCCACAGCCAACTACTAAACCAAGTGTCGAGTGCTCCTTCGTCCTGAACGTAGTTCCCTTCGGGTTTCGTTTCGCTGACGATAATCTTCTCGTTGGGGTAGTTCTCCAAACCCGTCTGAGCCAGTAGGTCGGCATCGTAATATGCCGGAATACGGTGACCCCACCATAGTTGACGACTGATACACCAGTCCTTGATGTTTTCGAGCCAGCTGCGATAGGTGTTCTTGTATTTACTTGGATAGAATACGATATCGTCGTTCATCACCGGTCCTAACGCGATGTCTGCAAAGTGCTGCATTTTAATGAACCACTGCAACGACAACCGTGGCTCGATAGGCACGTTTGTGCGCTCCGAGTAACCTACTTTATTATCGTAATCCTCTATCTTCTCAATCAGTCCTAACTTCTCCAAATCCTCCACAATCTCCTTTCGGCAATCAAACCGATCCATCCCTTGATATTTGTCTAAGTCAAGCTCTCTAAACTCTAAACTCTCGCCTTTCAGTTCTTCCATGTTCACGTGGGCATCCGCCGTGAAGATGTCAATCGTCTTTAGCCCGTACTTCTGCCCTAACGCATAGTCGTTCACATCGTGCGCAGGAGTCACCTTCAGACAACCCGTACCAAATCCAATCTCCACGTACCTGTCTTCAATAATCGGTATCTCTCTACCAACACCCGGTACCACTACATGTTTCCCTTTTAACCATTGGTTTTTCTCTTCCTTCGGGTTGATACAAACGGCTATATCACCAAAGATTGTCTCAGGACGGGTCGTCGCTACTACGGCGTACTTACCCGGCTCCTCGACTACGTTATATTTGAGGTAGTAGAACTTACTATGCTCCTCGTGATAGATAACCTCCTCGTCACTGAGTGCTGTCTGTCTTTCCGGATCCCAGTTCACCATTCTCAATCCGCGGTAGATGAGTCCCTTGCGGTATAGATCGCAGAACACACTGATCACAGCCTTCGACCTCGTCTCGTCCATCGTGAACGAAGTCCTATCCCAGTCGCACGAACAGCCGAGTTTACGTAACTGCTTGAGGATGATTCCTCCGTGTTCGTCAGTCCAAGCCCAAGCGTGCTTCAAAAACTCCTCTCGTGTCAAGTCGCTCTTGTTGATGCCTTGCTCTTTGAGGCGTTTGATTACCTTGGCCTCCGTCGCAATCGAGGCATGGTCCGTCCCCGGTACCCAACAAGCGTTCTTGCCTTCTAACCGAGCCCGACGAACGAGGATATCCTGTATCGTCTCATTCAGCACATGACCCATGTGCAACACACCCGTCACATTTGGGGGCGGGATAACAATCGTATAAGGCTCTCTTCCATCCGGCTCCGAATGAAACAACTTATGGTCCATCCAGTATTGGTACCACTTACTCTCAATCTCTGTTGGGTTATATTTTGCTTCCATCACAAATATTTACAATTTGACAATTTACAATTTACAATTTGAGTTTCTCAATCTCCCTTTGCAATTTTGCGGGAATCGGCTCTCCATCGCGCAGTACACACTCGTGACACTTCATTTCCTTCGTGTACATCCGTCCCACGCAGTAGTTACTTCTACTGCACCCTGCATGGTAATGCGTATTCTTCTCTACATGATGTACAAACTCCGGATCCTTAATCAGTACGTGCGCAATCTGGAAGAGTTCAAACCCTTCGTCCATGATCGTTTGGCAGTTGTCTCCACTCTGCACACCGCCTACATAAATAAGCGTTGTGTTCCGTATCTCTTTCTGGAAACGCTTCGCTTGCTCCATGAAATACAACTCCTTGAACGGCACTGTCGGAATCATCACTTTTCCGCCTCCGCACACTAATGCGGCTTTTAACCACCACATCTTCATCGGCATATAATATGCCAACGTTTTTATCGGCATCGGGCCTCCTAAGATTGTCATCGGCGAAGCACTTACCGTACCTCCGCTCAGCACGATCCCGTGTACTTTATGTTTCGCAATCTCTTTGGCTATCTGTATGCCTTCCTCAATGTCACTTCCTCTCCAACAGTCGTCCCACATGTTCGTTTTTACGATCACTGCCATATCTTTCCCTGCGTGCTTCATCACTTCGTCCAGCACCTCATTGAGGAACCTCACGCGGTTCTCGAAACTGCCGCCGTACTCGTCGTGCCTGTGGTTCGTGCGAGGAGAGATAAACTGCGAAATCAGGTACGCGTGACCTGCGTGTATCTCCACGCAGTCAAATCCTGCTTTCCTACAGAAATCCACCGCTTCCCCGAACTTCTTCACCAACGCCTTAATCTCTTTCACTTTCAATCTGCGATGGAGGGTGGGGGAGTATAGGTTAAACCCATTCGACGCACTTACCGGCATACAGTGACAAGTCGATCTGTGTGTCATGTTTCCGCAATGCCCTAACTGAATACTCGCCTTCGCTCCTTGCTCGTGAATAGCCGCCGTCAAGTCGCGCAGGTCGGGCAGTATCTCGTCGTGGATATAGAGCTGTCCATCAAAACTGACACCACTCAGATCTACCGCGCAATACGCCACGGTTGTCATCGCGACGCCACCTTTGGCTACGGATACGTGATAGTCTTTTAACATCTGTGACGGCTTATTGCCCGTACACATATTCTCAAACGCTGCCGAGCGTATAAACCGATTGCGCAGCGTTATTGGTCCGAGTTGATACTCGGTAAAGAGTTTATTACTCATATAGTGATTATTAATAAATAAACGGAATAATGCGTTTTAGACGTTTCCTATCAAACTCATTTGCAAACTCCTTCTCGTACTTCAAATAGATCGAATTGGCTCGCGGTACCAAGTTACAACAACTAAACCACCAGAACAGCAATCCCGCTGCCGACCACGTCAATATCGCCCAACCTAACCACTCCGTAATCTCGCCTAAGTAATTTGCACTCGTCACGAACCTATACATTCCCTTCTTCGGTAAGTAATGCTTCGTATCTCCGGGCTGACGCAAATGACGTATCACGTGGTCTGAGTGCATATTAATACACCATCCGGTGACGAAAATCACTACGCCCACAATAAACCTCGGGTCGGTTAGCCAAGCCGTTGTGTACATCTCGGGGAAATACGTCGGTGCCAAATGGAACAACCACCAACCCTGTGCATAACCGTTAATCAAGTTCCATATTACACTCAAGAACATAATCACAATTGGCATCTTACTCTCTCCTTTTATCAAGAATGGGAAGACGAACGAGCGCTGGAAATAGTGGAACTCAAAAATCAGCAGAAACGCTAAATACGGCATCTGCCTTACCACGTGTAAGTTCTCGTCCGCACCAAAAGCCGCCGTAAACCATAGATACAGCACCACAATAAACACCGGTGCCTCCATCAAGAACCACCCAATCTTATTGTTAATCGCCGGACCCCATTTTTCCGTGCGCATCTTACCGTAACCCGCGTCCACAAAGTACAAACTGACGAACACTACCAGCCCTATTAGAGCCATAATAAACAGAAAACTGTAGAATGTAGAAAGTGCCATAAGCAATAAATATTTCAAATTTGGGCGCAAAGTTACAAAAAAATTTGCATATATCCAAAAATTTTTGTAATTTTGCACAAAATTTCTAATAAAATCTATTTTATCATGACAAAAGACTCACAAATCTTTGACATTATCCGTCGCGAAAGAGAACGCCAGACCAAAGGCATCGAACTTATCGCCAGTGAAAATTTTGTGTCCGATCAGGTCCTTGAGGCTATGGGCAGTGTGTTAACTAATAAGTACGCTGAAGGCTATCCCGGTCACCGTTACTACGGCGGCTGCGAAGTGGTGGATGAAGCCGAGAACATTGCTCGCGACCGACTAAAACTCCTTTATAATGCCGCGTACGTGAACGTGCAACCGCACTCGGGCGCGCAGGCGAATATGTGTGTCTTCCTCGCTTGCCTCAAAGCCGGTGATACTTTTATGGGACTGAACCTCTCCCACGGAGGTCACCTCTCCCACGGCTCTGCCGTTAACTTCTCCGGACTGATGTTTCACGCTATCGACTATAGCCTTGATGAGGCGACCGGTCGCGTCGATTACGACGAACTCGAACGCAAAGCCCGCGCAGAGAAACCCAAACTCATCATCGCCGGTGCTTCTGCTTATAGCCGCGAATGGGATTATGCTCGTATCCGCAAAGTCGCTGACGAGATAGGCGCAATCTTCATGGTGGACATGGCGCACCCCGCCGGACTTATCGCAGCAGGATTGCTTGATAACCCCGTACGTTATGCGCACATCGTCACCTCTACTACCCATAAGACTCTGCGTGGTCCTCGCGGTGGTGTCATCCTTATGGGACAAGACTTCCCTAACCCTTGGGGCAAGACTACTCCTAAAGGTGAGATTAAGATGATGTCCGCTATCCTCGACTCCGCCGTCTTCCCCGGAACACAAGGCGGTCCGCTCGAACACGTCATTGCTGCCAAGGCCGTTGCCTTTGGCGAAGCACTCACACCTGAGTTCAAGACCTACCAACAACAAGTTAAAACCAACGCTTCCGTCATGGCACAAGCGTTTATGGATAAAGGTTATAAGATCATCTCCGGCGGTACGGATAACCACTCTATGCTGGTTGACTTGCGCACTAAGTATCCGGACCTCACCGGTAAAGTGGCTGAACAAGCCCTTGTCGCAGCGGATATCACGACCAACAAGAACATGGTACCCTTCGACACCCGCTCTGCTTTCCAAACGTCGGGTCTGCGTTTTGGTACGCCCGCTATCACTACTCGTGGTATTAAAGACGACCAGATGCCTTGGATCGTTGACCTTATCGACACTGTCCTGCGCGACCCGCTCTCTGAGGCAAACATCGCTAAGGTACGTGCTGAAGTGAATCGCGAAATGAACCAACACCCGCTCTTTGCATGGTAAAATATGATAAGGCGTTCGTGCTCGAACGCATCCAAACGAAAGTAGCAGAATTGCAATCCAAACGCATCCTCAATGATGGCGTAGTCTATCTGGTCATGATGAACGGAGGTGTTTGGTTTGCAACGCACGTCTTTGATGCCCTCGGCGATGTCAATAACGAAGTACACTTCGTCAAAGCCCATTCTTATCAAGGCTCCCAACAAGGAACCTGTGAATGGGACTATTTCCAAGTACCCGACCTTGCAGGGCGCGACATCGTCGTACTCGATGATATATGCGACACTGGAAACACGTCACGCGCTATCCTTACTAAACTACAAGCGTATAACCCCCGTTCGGTGCGCTTCTTTACCCTCCTCTCCCGTACCTGTACCAACACCAATGGACTGGTCCTTGATACTTGTATCATCGACGACTCCAAGGATTTCTTCTACGGCTGTGGACTCGATAGCCACGACTCCTATGACCGCTTCCATCCCTACATCGGCATCTGCGACTAACTAAATTGTAAATGGTAAAATAGTAAATAAATTGTAAATTGTCAAATAGTAAATGATCTTATGGAAAAGCCTTATGTACTCGGCCTCGATATGGGAGGCACCAATTCCGTTCTCGGCATTGTAGATGCACGCGGACACGTCATTAACCGTACTTCGATCAAAACGCAACAGTACAAGGACATCAACGACTACGTTGACGCCCTCTACACCGAAGGTATCAAACTCATCGACTCCGTCGGAGGTATCGACCTCATTCGCGGTATTGGTGCCGGTGTACCAAATGGTAACTACTACACCGGTAAGATTGAAGGAGCAATGAACCTGCCTTGGCCTAATGTGCCTTTCGCAGAACTCATGACCAAGAAGTTTGGTATCCCTTGTAAGATCACCAACGACGCTAATGCAGCCGCCATGGGTGAGATGACTTATGGTGCAGCACGCGGAATGAAGAACTTCATCATGATCACCCTCGGCACAGGTGTTGGCTCAGGCATCGTTATCGATGGTAAGATGGTCTATGGACACGACGGCTTCGCCGGCGAACTCGGACACACTTGTATTGATCCTTCTCCTGAAGCACGTCAATGTAACTGCGGCAAGAAAGGTTGCCTGGAGACTTATTGCTCCGCTACCGGCGTAGCTCGCACGGCGAAACAGATCCTCACTAATACCACGAAGAAATCTCTTCTTCGCCAACTCGATGTTGAGAATATCACCTCTAAAGATGTGTTCGATGCTGCTGAACAAGGCGACGAGGTAGCGAAACAGATCTTCGACTATACCGGTGAGATTCTCGGTCGTGCGATGGCAGATTTTGTGGCTTTCTCTGCTCCCGAGGCTATCATCCTGTTCGGTGGATTGACTAAATCCGGTCATTGGATTTTAGACCCTGTCGTTAAGGCTTTGAATGACAATGTCCTAGGCTTATGGAAGAATAAGGTTAAGGTTATGTTCTCCGACTTGAAGGAGTCGGATGCCGCCGTCTTAGGTGCTTCCGCCCTCGCTTGGGAATAACGTCTAAACGACGCCTAGATGCCTAAATATATGTCCGTTTTTCAGTACGGGACGTATATTGTGGCAAAATTGCACTTTTTTGCAAAAAAGTACACGAAATATTTGCATATATCAAAAAAAAGTCGTACCTTTGCAGTCGATTTGAATGAGGGGACCCGAAAAGGTTCCCTTATTTATGGAGTAGGGGAGTAGAGGAGTAGAGGAGTAGAGGAGTAGGGGAGTAGGGAAAGTAATATTCAATAAATAATTATGATAACGACATCAACACTGGAAACGATTATTAAGGAGTATCTCGCTAACACGAATTATCAGCTTGCGACGCTCACTGTTTCGCCAACGAACGATATTCTCGTGGAGGTAGATAGGCTCGAAGGCGTGGACGTAGATTTCTGCGCGCAACTCAATGCGTACCTCAACGACCAACTCGATCGCGAACAAGAGGACTATTCGCTTGAGGTTGGCAGCGTCAGCTTGACTGCTCCGTTTAAGACGAGGCTCCAATATGAGAAGAACCTCAATCACGATGTTGAACTGCTCACCAACGAGGGGAAGAAACTGCATGGTGTGCTTGTCAGTGTGGATGAAGATAGTTTTATGGTGGACGTTCCTGTGAAGAAGAAAGATATCCAAACCTTTACTTTCGGTTACGGCGATATTAAGTATATCCGCTACGACCTCAAAATCTAAATGGTAAATGGTAAATTGTCAAATGGTAAATGAATTAATTTTTAAATAGTAAATGATCTTATGGCAAAAACGCAAGAGTCAATCAACTTGATTGACATTTTCTCAGAGTTCAAAGAACTCAAAAACATTGATCGTCAAACGTTTATTAACGTTTTGGAAGACTCCTTCCGTAATGTGATCTCTAAGATGTATGGCTCGGATGCTAACTACGATGTCATCATCAACCCCGATAAGGGTGACTTAGAGATTTATCGTAATCGTCTCGTCATGGAGGATGACGATGTGGCTAATCCGGATACTCAGATTGCCCTTTCCGACGCTCTCGCTATTGACGATGAGGCTGAGGTAGGGGAGGAGGTTACAGACCTCGTTCCGTTCTCGTCCTTTGGTCGTCGAATGATTCTCAACCTGCGTCAGACTTTGGCATCGAAGATTCTCGAACTGCAAAAAGAGAACCTTTACATCAAATATAGCGACATGTTAGGTCAAGTCGTTAGTGGTGAGCTCTACCAAATTTGGAAGAAAGAGATGCTCCTACTCGATGAGGACGATAACGAACTCTATCTGCCCAAGCAGAACCAGATCCCGACCGACTTCTATCGTAAAGGTGATGTTGTTCGCGCCGTGGTGGTTCAAGTAGAGAACAATAACTCGAACCCGAAGATTATTCTTTCTCGTACTTCGCCATTGTTCTTGCAACGTCTCTTTGAGCAGGAAGTTCCCGAAGTTCACGATGGTCTGATTGCTATCAAGAAGATTGCTCGTATCCCGGGTGAACGTGCCAAAGTGGCTGTCGAGAGTTTTGATGACCGTATCGATCCGGTAGGCGCTTGCGTGGGTATCAAAGGTGCTCGTATCCATGGTATCGTTCGCGAATTAAGAAACGAGAATATCGACGTTATTAACTATACCTCGAATACCCAATTGTTTATCCAACGCGCTTTGGCACCTGCTAAGATCTTGTCTATGAATATTGACGAGGTGAACAAAAAAGCCGAAGTTTATCTCAAATCCGACGAGGTTTCGTTGGCTATCGGTAAGGGGGGGTATAACATTAAGTTAGCTTCCATGCTGACCGATTATCAAATCGATGTTTATCGTGAAGTGGATGATGATGAGGAAGATATCTATTTGGATGAGTTCAATGACGAGATCGACCAATGGGTAATTGATGCCCTGAAAGCGGCGGGATTTGATACGGCTAAGTCCGTTCTTAGGCTCCCGAAGGAAGAGGTAATCAAACGCACCGACCTTGAGGAAGAAACCATCGATGATGTGTATCGCATCCTCACTGAAGAATTTGAAAACGACTAAAATTATAAATGGTAAATTGTAAATTGTAAAATTGTAAATAACATGAAACTTATCAAAGCTTGTAAAGAACTCAACATCGGCATGTCCACCGCCGTGGAATTCTGTGCGAAGCAAGGTAAGGAAATCGCTACGGATCCTAATACCCGCATCGATGATGACCTTTATCTGCTCCTCGCCAAGGAATTTAACAAGGACATGGCGCTTAAACTGGAAGCAGAACGTCAATCACAACAACGCCAAGAGCGTGTACAGCAGTCCGAAGCACAATCGGTTAAACCGACTTCTGCTGCCCAACCCGCATCAACTACGGGACCGAAAGTCGTAGGTCGTATTGACCTTGATGCGGAGAAGAAAGCCCGCGAAGAAGCTCGTCGTCAGCAAGAGGCTGAAGCCGAAACTAAAGCCAAAGCCGAGGCGCAAGCAAAAGCTAAAGCCGAAGTCGAGGCTGCCCTCAAAGCCGAAGCGGAACAAAGACGCAAGATGGCGGAGCAACAGGCTCAACAGGCTCAACAGCTCGAAGCACGCGCCCAACAGGCTCAATCGGCTCAACAGCCCTCACACTCTAAGCATGGTAAGCCGAATAAGCAGGCTCAACCTGCTCAGCCTACAGGACCGAAGATCATTGGAAAGATTGACCTTTCCAGTATCAATCAGGCTACTCACCCTGAGAAGAAATCGAAGGAGGAGAAACGCAAAGAGCGCGAACAGCGTCAGCAGGCGCAACAACAGGCTAATCAACAAGCCAACGAGAAACGTAAACGCGAACGTTTCAAACAAAACAAGGTGGACATTGATGTTGCAAGCAACCAAAAGGGTAAGTCTAAAGGACCTAAACGCCCCTTAAAGGTTGAGGTGGACGACGAAGAAGTGCAACGTCAAATCAAAGAGACGATCGCTCGTCTCCAAGGAAACAAAGGTAAGACAGCAACCTCTAAACATAAACGTGAGCGTCGCGAACTTGAACGCGAAAAGATGGCGGAAGCCAAAGCCGAAGAACGCGCTCAATCGACCATCCTTAAACTCACGGAGTTTGTAACCGTCAATGACCTCGCTGTCATGATGAACGTGCCCGTAACGAAGATTATAGGTACCTGCATGAGCCTTGGTATGATGGTGTCTATTAACCAACGCCTCGATGCAGAAACGATTAACATCGTTGCCGAAGAGTTTGGTTTCACCACCGAATACACCTCTTCCCAAGTGGCTGCCGAGATTGAGTCTGATGAAGACGAGTTCACCGAGGCAGACCTTGAGCCACGTTGTCCTATCGTTACCGTCATGGGTCACGTCGATCATGGTAAGACTTCGCTTTTGGACCATATCCGTAACACGAACGTCATCGCCGGTGAGGCAGGTGGTATCACCCAACACATCGGTGCCTATAACGTCCAGCACAAGAATGGACAACACATCACGTTCCTCGATACCCCCGGTCACGAAGCCTTTACGGCTATGCGTGCTCGTGGTGCGAAAGTGACGGATATAGCGATTATCATCGTTGCTGCTGATGACGGTGTGATGCCGCAGACGCGTGAGGCTATCTCCCACGCACAAGCTGCCGGTGTGCCGATGATATTCGCAATCAATAAGTGCGATAAACCTTCCGCTAACCCCGATAAAATCAAAGAGGAACTGGCAAACATGAACCTTTTGATTGAGGAGTGGGGGGGTAAGTATCAATCGCAGGATATCTCCGCTAAAGCCGGAACAGGTGTGTTTGAACTGCTTGAGAAAGTGCTCCTCGAAGCCGAGATGCTCGATCTCAAAGCCAACCCCAAACGTCGTGCGAAAGGTTCTATCATCGAGTCTTCCCTTGATAAGGGGCGTGGTTATGTAGCCACGATCCTGGTCTCCGATGGTACCTTACACATGGGTGATGTTGTTCTTGCCGGAACAGCCCATGGTCGTATTAAAGCGATGTTCAACGAGCGTGGACAGAAGATCCAACAAGCCCTTCCGGGTGAGCCCGCGGTTATCTTAGGTCTGAATGGTGCACCTACCGCAGGTGACGAGTTCAATGTGATGCCGACCGAACAAGAAGCACGTGAGGTGGCGAACAAACGTGAACAGCTACAGCGCGAGATGTCTATCCGCACCAAGAAACATATTGGTTTGGACGAGATCGGTCGCCGTCTGGCTATTGGTGACTTTAAGGAACTCAACCTCATCGTCAAAGCCGATGTGGACGGTTCCGTCGAAGCACTATCCGACTCGCTCATCAAACTCTCTACCGAGAATATCCAAGTCAACGTCATTCATAAAGCCGTGGGTGCTATCTCCGATTCGGATATCCTTCTCGCCGAGGCTTCGGATGCCGTTATCGTCGGTTTCAATGTGCGTCCTACCGGTACAGCTCGTAAGATGGCAGAAACTGCCGAAGTCGATATCCACTTGTATAGTATTATCTATGATGCTATTGAGGAGGTCAAAGCGGCTATGCAGGGAATGTTATCACCGGAGGTGAAGGAGGAAGTGACTGCTACCTTGGAGGTACAGCAGACGTTCCATATCTCGAAGGTGGGTACGATTGCCGGTTGCGTAGTGCGTGAAGGTAAGATCAAACGTGGAAATAAACTGCGCGTCATCCGTGACGGTATCGTTATCTACACCGGTGATATGCTCGCCCTCAAACATGGTAAAGACGATGTCAAAGAGATGGGTGTTAACCAAGAGTGTGGTGTATCTATCCGCTCGTATAACGACATTGTGGAAGGCGATATCTTAGAGTCCTTCGAGACGATTGAAGTCGCTCGCTCATTAGAATAGTCATGAAGAAGTGTAATATCCTTTCCATGCTCGGACTGCTGGTCTGTGGTTGTCAACCCTACCAGAGTTATGTGGATCAGATCGTGGTCAACGATGTTCCCCTTTACTATGCTTGTGAGGGTAGGGGAAAGCCTATTATCTTACTTCATGGCAATGGCGGTCGTCACGGCAAACTGGAGATGATGCACCGCCAACTCGCGCAAGCCGGTTACCTTGTCTATGCACTCGACTCGCGGGGACAAGGCGATAACGAACCTCTCGAAGAATACCACTACAAGGATATGGCTGCCGATGTAAAGGCTTTCATTGAAGCCAAAGGACTGGTCAAACCGGCGGTCTTCGGATGGAGCGACGGCGGTATAGTTGCTTTAGAGTTAGAGAGTTACTACCCGGGTACATGTTCAATGCTGGTCGTTTCAGGCGCGAACATCACGGTCGAGAACTCGATGGATCCTGAGATGGAAGATGTTATCTATGGCGAGGACAGAGAGAACGTCACACCGCTGGTGAAGATGATGTTAGAGGAGCCGAATCTGACGGCAGAGGATATGGCGCGTATTCAGGTTCCCGTGTTAGTGTGTGCCGGTAGTGAGGATATCATCCTTTATGAGCACACGCATTGGATAGCCACCTTATTGCCGAAGGGAGAGGAGCTTATTGTAGAGGGACACGATCATGGTTCGCACATCCGAAATAACCGTTTGATGGGTGAAATTGTGCTCCGATTCCTCAAAAAGAACGGATATAAGTAAGAAAATATAAAAAAAATGAGTGCAATATTTGCGTATTTGAAAAAAAAGCAGTACCTTTGCACTCGCTTTTAGGAAAGTTGTCTGAGTGGTCGAAAGAGCCGCACTCGAAATGCGGTGTACGCATTACGTCGTACCGGGGGTTCGAATCCCTCACTTTCCGCTAAAAAAGTAAATAGGGAACCCGGTTGGGCTCCCTACTTTGCTTTTTTGAGAAGGCGAGAGCCTTCTCAGCCCCCTGTCGGGAGTTCTCCGCCACTCACTTCGCTCTAATCTATAGTGCGTTTATGGTAAGCACATGCCATTCTCCTGTATTGGTGCGCTGGATAAATCCTTTTTTTGACATAGATGCCAATTGTTTTTTAACGGCAGCGATATTGATATTCAGCGTTTCACTTAACGCTTCCATCGTGATGTTTGGATGAATCTGCAAATTGCGTAGTATCTCGCTACTATTAG
Organism: Paludibacteraceae bacterium; assembly: GCA_045627765.1. Lineage (GTDB taxonomy): Bacteria > Bacteroidota > Bacteroidia > Bacteroidales > Paludibacteraceae > Colicola. The sequence continues at coordinate 24,933 of JAZQOG010000054.1, forward strand.
GACTACGGAATGTAATGCGTTGCCCGTCATACCACCAAACATCAGCCGAAGTCTCTTGCACAAAAGCAATTTTCGCTCCGAGATGGGTTGTAGGTTTTGCCACTGTGCAAACACCTCTTCAACAGTCAATTTCTGTGCCATATACTTGAAATTACTTAATTATGGTAGCCAATGGCTACCTTTTTGGGGTGCAAAATTACAACTTTTTTTTTTTGATATATGCAAATAATCATCCAAAATAGTGCAAAATTATTTGCACATATCAAAAATTTTCACTACCTTTGCACTCGAATTTAAGAATAATCAAACAAATATGAAAAAAATGATTACCATAGGGCTGATATGCGCTATTACAATGAGTGTGTGGGCATTGGATGCTCCGCAATTAGTTTCTCCTAATGACGAAGACCCAACGGCAAAATATTACCCGACACAGACTCTAAGGTGGAAGAATATTTATGGTACTACATCCTACAAAATAGAGATAGACACCGTTCCTACATTCGATTCTCCTGCCAAACGTTGCGAACAAGGGTCGAATAGCAACAATAAAGATTCCGAACTCACACACTCCGTCAGCAACCTCTACTTGGGATGCTTCAACTATTGGCGACTGAAAATATACAACGCCAACGATAGTTCCGACTGGTCGGAGACCTTTCGTTTTCATACCCTGTCTAAAGCCAAAGCCACATCCCCGGACGGCTTAACAACCGCCTATACGAAACAAACACTCAAATGGAAATTTTACAACGGACTCACTAAGGCGATCATCGAAATAGACACTACGGCACAGTTTAACTCTCCTGCCAAAAACACCTATGAAACATTTGGGTCCAATCAAGATAATTGTTACTACGAAGTGGCGAATCTGTTCTTCGGCACCACCTATTATTGGCGCGTGGCTACCTATCACGCCAAAGATACGACGGACTGGTCCGATCCGCTCTCTTTCACAACTTACAATTTCTGCACCTTATCCACTCCGGCAGACAGTTCCATCTATCGATACACATCCGGAAAAGTGTACTGGAGATACAGCAAAGGCATATCTAAATATCAAGTGCAGTTAGACACCGTACCCACCTTCGATTCGCCCGTCTTAATCAATGTTATCGAGTCTGCCGGCAGTGATGACTACACATACTATTCCTATTCGCAACTATACTTCGGACAATGGTACTATTGGCGTGTGCGCGAGTGCCATGCCAAAGACACCAGTGCATGGTCTCCAACATGGCACTTCAAGACCTACCGACATTGTAACCTCAGCACCTCGCCTACCGATAGTGCCACGAATATCATCACTTCGCCGGATTTGTATTTCTCCTATTCCACCGGCGTAACTTACTATCAGCAGCAAATAGATACTACACCTGCTTTCAACTCGCCACTATGCGAAACGAAAATAGAAAAAGGCTCTACGACCGATAGCTACAATTACCACACCTTCTACGACTTGCGCTTCGGTACCCGCTATTTCCGTCGCGTTCGCGAATGTCTGCCTAAGGACACTTCCGATTGGTCACCGATTCGTTCGTTCACTACTATTGCAACAGGTGCAT
>JAZQOG010000055.1:0-28038 GCA_045627765.1 Paludibacteraceae bacterium
TCAGTAGCATCGCTAGCACAACGTACTAATACAACGCTATCTACTGTCTCTAAAATATTGGCGGGATAAAGGGCTTCTTCACCCTTTTGGGTCAGCTTTACGGTCTCATTGGAACCGTCTTTGCCCCAAGTGATGGCAAACATAGCAGGATCACTGTCGGCTGCTTCACCGGCTACAAACACAAACTCTTTACGTGCTACAGGAGCAGGACGACCGACGATGAAAGCTTTCAACGTGCTATCTGCTGCGTTGAAGAACAGTTTGATGGTGTCACCGGCAAGTAGAGTCGGAGCTTCCAAAGGAGCAACCATGCGAGCAGGAGCATAAGGGATAGTGTCACGTTTTCTTGGTTCGGGAGGAATAGGACCGGGGAGACCATCAAGATCTTCTAACACGGTAATCGCATCTGCGGCAAACCACAGAGCATCGGTATCATCTTCCTTATCGTTGATGTTCACACCTGTGCCACCAAAGACTACAGAATCCAACATATAGAAATTCTCTTGATCTGTTGCGCTCATCTCAAGCCAAGTCCAATCGTCAGCAGCTGCGCCGTTCCAGTTGTTCTTAGCATAGTACTTGGTCTCTACAGGTTTCGGTGCTTCGCAAGTAACAGCAAACAAGTTCGTCTCAGGAACCCAAGACTCAAAGTACATCGTATCGCACAAAGCATAGTTCGCTGTTTGATTCCATACGTTCGTACCTTCACCCCAGATAATCTCTGTAGCACCCGTAGCGCAACGTACTAAGACTACACTATCTACGGTGGCTAAGATATCGGCTGCATAAAGGGTTTCCTCCTGATTCTCCATCTTAACGGTCTCAGAGGAACCGTCCTTACCCCAAGTGATAGCAAACATAGCAGGATCACTGTCGGCTGCTTCACCGGCTACAAACACAAACTCTTTACGTGCTACAGGAGCAGGACGACCTAACTTAATAGCGGTCAAAACAGTGTCCTTATCGCTAATTGACAACTCAAAGCGTACCGTATCCAAAGCTTGGATCGTATCCTCACCTACATAGGTCATAGCCTTCAGGTCAAACCACAAAGCATCGGCATCTTCTTCTTTCGAGTTGATGTTAACACCAGGAGTTTCACCACCACCGAAGATAACACTATCCAAGACATAGAGGTCTTCTACCTTGGTCATCTCTTTCCAAGTCCAGTCACCATTGTTCCAGTTGTTCTTAGCATAGTACTTGGTCTCTACAGGTTTCGGTGCTTCGCAAGTAACGGCAAACAAGTTCGTCTCGGGAACCCAAGACTCAAAGTACATCGTATCGCACAATGCATAGTTAGCTGTCTGATTCCATACGTTCTTACCTTCACCGTCCCAGATAATCTCTGTGGCACCCGTAGCGCAACGTACTAAGACTACGCTATCTACGGTCTCCAAAATTTCTGCCGTATAAATATCGTCTGCCTTATTCGCAAGTTTAACCGTCTCGTTAGAACCATCCTTACCCCAAGTGATAGCAAACAGGGCAGGATCACTGTCTGCTGCTTCACCGGCGATAAACGTAAACTCTTTACGTGGTGCAGGAGCAGGACGACCAACGATGAAAGCTTTCAACGTGCTATCTGCTGCGTTGAAGAACAGTTTGATGGTATCACCGGATTGAAGTTGCGGAGCTTCCAGCACTATACCCGAGTGAGCAGGAGCCCAAAGGACGGTGTCGCGTACTTTCGGCTTGGGAGTGGGAGGAACGAGACCAACAAGACTATCTAACACGGTAATCGCATCTGCGGCAAACCACAGAGCATCGGCATCATCTGCCTTGTCGTTGGTGTTCACACCTGTGCCACCAAAGACTACAGAATCCAACATATAGACATTCTCTTGGTCTGTTGCGCTCATCTCAAGCCAAGACCAGTCTTCTGCAGCTGCGCCATTCCAGTTGTTCTTAGCATAGTACTTGGTCTCTACTGGTTTTGGTGCTTCGCAGGTAACAGCAAACAAGTTCGTCTCAGGAACCCAAGACTCAAAGTACATCGTATCGCACAATTCATAGTTGGCTGTCTGATTCCATACGTTCGTACCTTCACCCCAGATAATCTCTGTAGCACCCGTAGCGCAACGTACTAAGACTACGCTATCTACGGTGGCTAAGATATCGGCTGCATAAAGGGCTTCCTCCTTCTCCATCTTAACGGTCTCAGAGGAACCGTCCTTACCCCAAGTGATGGCAAACATAGCAGGATCACTGTCTGCTGCTTCACCGGCTACAAACACAAACTCTTTACGAGCCGCAGGAGCCGGACGACCTAATAGGATAGCGGTCAGAACGGTGTCCTTCTCGCTGATTGCCAACTCAAAGCGTACCGTATCCAATGCTTGGATGGTATCTTCATCGTTGTACTTGAGAGACTTCAGATCAAACCATTTAGCTCCTTCGTCACTCTTTGCGGTATTCAGGTTAACACCCGTACCTCCAAAGACTACGCTATCCAATACATAAACCTCTTCGTCAGCCTTCATCTCTTTCCAAGACCATTCGCCGCCGTTCCAGTTGTTCTTCAGATAATACGTAATAGGCCAAGTAATCACAAACTCGCCCTTCTCGTTTATACTGAAGGTGTAAGTTCCTTCAACGTCGGTCTTTGCAAAGACATTGTTTGTTCCATCAAGCAACCAAGCATTGCTCTCACGAGTCATAAAGTTGCCATCACCGGCTTGACCGTACCAAGTGGTGTCTTGTTTAACAACCTTACCACCTTCGTCCGTGGTCGTAATCACGCGAACTTGCTTAAACTCAAGTGTAGAGTCAGCAGGGAAATCAACCTTGGCAGGAAGTTCAATCATCTCGTTTTGCCAATCCGTGAAGTTACCGGCAACATACATCGTTGTATCATAATTCATTACCGGAGCTACGGTACCGAACAACGTCAGCGACTTATAATTTGCACCACCATGGTTGGTACCTTTGTAGAAACGGAAACGCTCGTTATTGTCACCCGGTTGCGCATTGTAAAGCAGATATACTTTTTGTGTTGCATTGATTGTTTGATAGATATCCACCAAGCCCTTATCGTTCATTTCGATGTCCACGCGAACGGGCGTAGCAACGAACGACAAAGCATTATTATAATCCGGTTTCGCTTTTTGGGTAAGATACTTACCATCATTGGTGCCGCCTTTTACTTTTATGCTATAGCCTCCACCATTCATGGCTTCAACAATCACCTTAACAGGATCAGTCATCGTCACTTCACCTTCAACGACAGGAGTTTCTACGCGGCATTTGCCAGCATCAATACCCGTCCAAACCAAAGCGGTATCATTGTTCTTCATAGCCGTGATAACATACTCGCCGGCCCAAGACTTAGGAGCTTCCGTGATCATAGGCAATACCTCAACATTATGTTTCACTACCCAAAGTTCGTCTGCGTCTGCAATCAGTTTGATATAGAAATCATAGATGGCCGTCTCTTTAACAATCATTACCTTGGCATCCACATCGAACACTTCACCAAAGTTACCGGCTTTAGGCATAAACGCGGTTTCTTCGCAAAGATTATACAACGTGAGTGCTTGATCTTCCGTCAGAGATACACCCTTTACTTCCCATTGGTTGTCTGTCTCGTTGAAAGTACCCTTTTGATAAACGGTATCATCAACCATCACACCAAAGTTTGGAGTGCAAGGAGGAGTAGGACGAGCAAGAACGATAGCGGTCAATACGGTATCTTTCTCGCTGATAGCCAATTCGAAGCGAACCGTATCCAATGCTTGGATAGTATCTTCATCGTTGTACTTGAGAGACTTCAGATCAAACCATTTAGCTCCTTCGTCACTCTTTGCGGTATTCAGGTTAACACCCGTACCACCAAAGACTACGCTATCCAATACATAACCTTCTTCGTCAGCCTTCATCTCTTTCCAAGACCATTCGCCGTTGTCCCAGTTGTTCTTCAGATAATACTTAACTTCGGGTTTGGTATATTTGCTCCACTCGCCATCGCAACCCGGGTCGCCCCAAACAGCGGAAGAAGAAGTAATCGTGAATAAGTCCTTATCATCGGTTGGGATAGTCAGGTCTTTCGTCTTTGCACCCCAATCGGCAATATCGCCACTAGCGTTTACGCGAGTGAAGACAACGTTTTGCACTTGGTTAAGGTCTAACTCGATAGACCACAGATCGGTTTGACCTTCAACCGGGGTCATACGAACACCGGGCCAATTGGTTCCCGTACCGGTTCCCCACGTGTGGCAGCCAACAGCAGCGCCGTCAACTTTCCACCAGCTTTGCTCCATCTTGCAATAGATAGTCTTCAATGCAGGGGCAGGAGCAGTAACAGTAACTTCGCAAGTAGCCGTAAATTCGGTATTTACAGTCGAAGTAGCAGTAATCGTAGCTTTACCTTCTGCCACAGCGGTTACAACGCCATTGGCATCAACCGTCGCTACAGCCTCGTTGTCGGAAGTCCAAGTAACGGTAGTGTCTTGGTCGGTCGTTACAGGCAGAGCTGTCGAAACCAACGTTGCCGTCTTACCAGCCTCAAGAGAGATAGCTTCGTCAGACAAAGTGATAGATTGCAACATCGGAGCTTGAATAAGATGGTATTTCAGTTCTTTGCCACGGAAGTTAAAGGTTACATAACCATCACGAACATCATTTGTTGTGTTTTCTGTCATTGCGAACAGCCAAACTGTGGAATCAGCGCTAAATGAAGCCGATTCATAGTTCATCGTTATTCCAGTAGTTTCTGTACGGCTCCAACCATTTGTGCCTTTTGTCCATTTACGATTAGCAAAAACAGTACGTTTGGGACGATTATTACCGCTAGCACCACTAGAAGGAATCTTAATAACTGTATCGGAATATGCTTTGGGATACAAAGCAGGAAACATAGCACTTACAGAGACTGCCAAAATGTAGGGGTTGGGATAAGTTTCTACACCATCCGCATTAATGTAATACCCCCAATAATTAGCGCTGCTTTGAACTTGAGAACTATAAACATAGAAATTGCATCCGCTTTTCCTCATGTCGCTCAATTCAACAACGAACGGACCATCAATAGAAATCGCATCGGTAAAGGTTTTATTGAGAGCACCCGTATTAGCGGCTGACGTATTCACAGAAAAATCTGCTTTTGTCAGAGTACCAGTCCATAAAGGAGTGGTTTTATCTGCCTTATTTTTCGTTTTTCCACCGATAGCCGTAGCCTTATAGATATTTACAACTACATGAGCATCATCTGTTGGGAACATATCATCAACAGTAGCACCTGTTGTACTATTTTTAATAGGGATACTAATACCACTGATATACATCACATCAATGTTATTAAAATATACTCCCATCACATCATTGGTTCCTGTTTTATAGTTAGCAATAAGAGCGTGAGCTTGTCCACTCGTTTTAGTAACCAAGTCTGTATACATTAAAGCAGGAGTAATGTATCGGGTGAGAGAATCACCCACCCTAAAATAAGAATCCGTTCTACATTCTTCATCTTTTTTGATTCCGAATTGGAATTTCAATTTTCCATCTTGAGCAAGCACTGGAATATTATACTTCCCTTTCATGGAAACCGGCATCGTATATGTTTCCGAATTGCCTTCAACTATGTCTGAGTTAACAGTCCATTGACCCGCACCGGTAGTAGAAGTCCATACAGGATTTTCGCCCGGAATATAGGGGGCCACAATGTAAGGCGTATAAAGGCCTCCTGTTGTAGACATTCCGCAGCCGAACGCTCCTTTAGGAAGATTGTAAAAAGAAGCTTCCGTTGCACCCCACATCGTTGTGCATAGCACTAACGCTGTGATTAATGAAAAGATTTTTCTCATAAGCATTAAATTTTTTTAGTTAATAAATAAAGTTAATTACCATATAATCAAATATATGTGTGTGCGTATATATGCTTGTGTACGTGCGCATTGTGTGTTTGTGTATGTGCGCGCAATGCGCACGTACGTACATTTTGGGTGCAAAGGTACAAAAAAAAAATGATATATGCAAATATTTTTTGCATTTTTTCACCATTATTTTTGTTTTTGTACTGTACCCATTTTCTTTATTGAACAATATTGGTTTTGACGAGCCAGTCGATATTGGAAACAGTGAACCAATAGTCGGCACCGTCACGAGCCGATACTTTGAAGGTTTTACGCCTACTGTTATAGTTCCGGATCGTACCTTTAGGATAAGGGAGGTGTTCAATATCAATACCCAAGTCCTCGCCCGTATTTATGACCTTAACCATCCAATTCACAAGAGTCTCGTCTTGTTGTGAGGCAGGAGCTTGAAGGGTATATTCTGCCTCCTTGATAGGCATAGTAAAGGACCCCCAAGGACTATCCGGTTCCGCTTGATAAGTGATTCCGAATTCAGTTTGGGAGTCTTTACCATCTTTCACCTCCTTGCCTTGCTTGTCGGAACAAGCGACAAGCAGCAAGAGGCAACAAATAAAGAAGATTTTATTTCGCATAGTTAATCGCACGAGTCTCGCGGATAACCGTAACTTTGACTTGTCCGGGATAGGTCATCTCGTCTTGGATACGCTTAGCGAGGTCGAAGCTGAGTAGTTCAGTGTCCTTATCGGAGATCTTATCGGCACCCACGATAACGCGCAGTTCGCGACCGGCTTGGAGGGCATACGTCTTGATAACGCCCGGGAAGGACATAGCCATGTTTTCAAGGTCATTGAGACGCTTAACGTAGGTCTCCACAATCTCGCGACGAGCACCCGGACGGGCACCCGAGATAGCGTCACACGCTTGCACGATAGGCGCGATGAGTGTCGTCATCTCGCACTCCTCGTGGTGAGCGCCTACAGCATTACAGATGTCGGGTTTCTCTCCGTATTTCTCGCAGAGTTTCATACCCAGAGCTGCGTGTGGCAGTTCCTCCTCGTTCTCGGCTACTTTGCCTATATCGTGGAGCAGACCGGCGCGACGCGCTGCTTTGGGGTTAATGCCCAATTCAGAAGCCATGACTGCGCACAAGTTAGCGGTCTCACGCGAATGTTGCAGAAGGTTCTGTCCGTAAGAGGAACGATATTTCATCTTACCAATAAGACGAATAAGTTCGGGGTGCAGACCATGAATACCGAGGTCAATAGCCGTGCGTTTACCGGTCTCTATCATCTCGTCATCAACCTGTTTCTCGACCTTAGCCACCACTTCCTCAATACGTGCGGGGTGGATACGACCATCCTGTACGAGTTGATGCAGGCTGAGGCGGGCAATCTCACGACGGATAGGATCATAACCAGAGATGGTAATCGCCTCGGGAGTGTCATCAACGACCAGTTCCACACCGGTAGCCGCTTCCAGAGCACGGATGTTACGTCCTTCACGGCCGATGATACGTCCTTTAACTTCCTCATTATCAATATGGAAGACCGAGACTGCGCTCTCCGCCGTTGTCTCCGAAGCGACACGTTGGATAGTTTGGATAACGATTTTCTTAGCCTCGTTGTTAGCGTTTAAGCGAGCCTCGTCCATAATCTCGTTGATATACGCCATAGCATTGGTTTTCGCCTCATCTTTGAGGGACTCAACGAGTTGTTTCTTAGCCTCCTCGGCGGACATACCCGACAGTTGTTCCAACTGTTGCTGAGCCTGCTTGTGCAGTTTGTCTGTCTCGGCTTGGCGATACTCGATGGCTTTCTCGCGTTGTTCGAGTTGTTGTTGCGCCTGAGTGACCTCGTTTTGTTGGCGTTGCAGTTCCCCCTGTTTTTGGTTGAGGTTCTGCTCGCGCTGGTTCAATGACTGTTCACGCGCCTGTTTGCGTTGTTCGTCAGCACGCATGGCATTGTCGTGCTCTAACTTCAAGGCGATGAATTTTTCTTTTGCTTCGACAATCTTATTTTTCTTGATAATCTCCGCCTCCTCTTCTGCTTTACGCAGCATTCCGGCAGACGAATATCGGAAGATTACGAAACATATTGCAGCGCCTATAAGCAAAGAGGCTACTGCGACGATAATGTTGAGAATCATAGTTATTTACAATTTGACCATTTACTATTTACAATTTATTTACTATTTACCATTTACTATTTTAATGCGTTGGTAATGAGTTGGTTGAGGGCAGTGGCACGTTTGTCTATCTCCGCAGAAGAAGACTTACGCACATCGGATTGTAATGTCACCGCAATCTCCAAAGCCACGTATAACCAAATCTCCTCGATGGAAGCGGATGGTCGTACACGCTGATAGTAGTGATATCGCTCGTTGAGCAAGGTAGCCGCATCGCGATATAGTGGCTCCTGCGAAGCCGGGATATTCAGTGCGACATTGTGGGTGTCGAGCTTCAGCACAATATGCTGAGACCGCTCCGCTGAAAGACCGCTTTCGCTGAAAGACCGCTTCGCTGAAAGATCGCTATCGCTGAAAGATTTATTCATTACTGTTTCAATACTGCTATGGCTTGATCCACTCGGGCAATAAGAGCCGAAATCTGCTGTTTGGCTTTCTCCCTATCCTCGGGTGTGGAGGACAGTGTATGCGCCGTTTTGAGTTGACGATACTGCTGTTGCAAGGTCGTCAACTCCGTGTGCGAACGCATTATCTCTTGTCGTTGCTCATCGTTGGTTCGCTGCAAAGCCTCAATCGCGGCTTGCTGTTGTTGACAACGGTCGAGCAACAATCGCACGTTCTGCTCCAGTGCCTCCCATTCGGTCATCTTAACAAGTTTAACAGGTTTAGCGGGTTTAGAAGCTATAGCCAATACCGATACCGAGGTTGGAGAGGAATTGTATGCGCTCCGCAGCGATGGTACGCTCTTCGGGCGTTCCCTTATCATAGACTTTCTCAATCTTCTGACCATTAACATACTTGAGGTCAGTGAAGAGAGTGATATTCAAGCATTTGAGGAGCTGATAGCTCAGCGTAACGTCCCAATCTACATCGAAATTACCGAAGCGACGACCATTGTCGCGATAGCCTATGAACTCAGCCGCATCTATGCTATAACCAAAAAAAGTGTGCATTTGTTCCATTTGTTTCTCCGTTAAGTTGGCATCAACCTCTCCAACGGCATAGTGGTACATCTTCACTTTGTCCCAAGCATAAGGAGTGAAGAGGGTGAGAGTGGACATTAAAGTGAGGTCTTTGTACTTGTAGTTGAGCGAAGCCTTGATATTCAAACCTAATTCAGCGCGGTAGTTACGATATTGCTTTTTGTTCAATTTATCAAAATACCAAGTGCCATAACTCTCTTGTAATTTATGACGCAAATCGTGTTCTGCATCTGCACCAAACGAATATTTTTCATTCACTTTATCGCTTAAATAAGCGGTAGTGATACGACCGGAAATAGGCGACATATAGAGGGAGAAGAACTCCACGGGTTTGTAGTCAAAGCCGACCGAGATGTCCGTGTAAGAAGGAGCGAGGATATTACTGATAATCGGATTTCCATCAATCTTTCCATCGTTCAGTCCTTCGTATTTACGACCAAGGTCAAACTGCGTGTGGAAACCGGCATTAACGGTGAGATACCACTTAGGTTGGAAAGCCCAACCGAACTTCGTATCGAAATTGAGGTGGTCGGAAGTCTTTTGCAGTTTGTCATTTTGTTGGTCAACGTACGTCATTCCATAATCGACATCGAGTTTAGCCTCCCAACTGAGGGCGTCTTTGTCGTAGTTACAGTTCAGTTTACCAAACACGTTTCCGGCAACATTGTTGTTTCCACCGGCAGCCCAGTTAACCATACCGGTTCCGTTAGCATTAAGACCTATAACGCCGGACCATTTCCACAATTTGGGTTGCTCTGTTTGTGCCTCTTGGGCAAATAAAGTTGCGCTCGTCATCAAGACCGCAGCGAAGAGAAGAATCTTTTTCATAATTGATTATTGATAATTGATTGTTGATAATTATAGTTTGTCTAGTTAACCTAGTTTTTCTAGTTAGTCTAGTTTTATCTAGAATTGTGCTGTATCGTACACTTGGTCAGCTATTTCGCTGCCGGCCAGTTTCTCGATGAGGCAGAAAGCGAAGTCGCTACTCAGTCCGGGACCTTTGGCGGTGATAATATTCTTCGATTCTACGACCAGCCCCCCTACATAACTCTCGCCTAAAGCGGATTCAAAACCCGGATAGCAAGTAGCTTGTTTGCCTTTGAGAATGCCCAGTTTACCTAATACGGAAGGAGCATAGCAGATGGCAGCAATGAGTTTGCCTTCATCGTTGTGTTTGAGGAGTAATTCGGTCAACATCGAGCAGTCCTCTAAATGAGAAGCTCCACCGGGAAGAATAAGCGTTTCTGCGTCCGAGAAATCTATATCTTCTATTTTTCCATCTGCCTGTACGGCAATATTATGAGCACCTAAAACCATAGGATGCCCCGTGATACTGACGGTGGTTAAAGCGATGTTTGCACGACGTAAAAGATCAATAGTTGTGATGGCTTCTATCTCTTCGAAGCCGTTGTCCAAAAACAAGTAATTCATGTTAATTTAATTTGAATATATACGTTATTGTTCCCATCTGTAATGTCGGTTTATCCGTAGGTGAGAACTGCGCTTTAAGCGCTGCTGCTTTGGCTGATTGTAATAGGTGGTCATCGCCTGTGTTCGTACCCTTACCAATAGAAGCACTAACCACTTTTCCTTCCTTATTAACAGAGATATTGACGACCACGATACCCTCCGTGTTATAATCCCTCGTGGGCAACGGCAGTTTCCCTATGAGTGAGCGTCCGGCAAGCGAATACGTGTTTTGCCCGACAGGAGAAGTCCCCATCACATTTCCCGCCTGCTTATCACCGGCAGTCGTTCCACTCCCTTTAGATGTCTCCGGTGCTGCACCGAAGAGAGCACCCATAGCTTGCGCCTTAGCGATAGCCTGTTGTTTCTTGCGTTCACGCTCCTCTTCCTCGGCGCGTTGTTGCTGAGCCAGAGCAAGCGATTCCTCGTCCTCTTGGGTGATAAGTTCCTCTTTGGCCGGTTGGGTCTGAGTCGCCGGTTGAGAGACAACCGGTTCGGTCTGAGGCAGAGGTAAAGGTTCCGGTTTGGTTCCTTGTCCTTCCTCCTCTTGCCCAAAAGCCACAACGATTCCCTCGTCCTCTAAAATTTGAGGAGCAGAGATATACAGGAACCATAGCAACGCAAGAATGCCAACTAAAAAAGCGAAGGTACCAAAAGAGGCAATGATATGTGCTTTTTGTTCGGTCTTCATCGTTTAGTTGCGATTACCACTTTCATCTTGTACTGATTAGCTATATCGAGGACACGAACAACCTCTTTATAAGCGATGTCTTGGTCGGCATGCAGCGCCACATACATAGACGAGTCCTGTTGTTGGATACTGCAAAGATAGGGTTCCAAGTCTTCGGGAGCAATAGCCACGGGTTTCTCCTTACCCAAGGCAACAAAATAATTGCCTAAGTTATCAATACTCACCTTAGCCACCACCTGACGAGTCGAGGTCTTAGACGACGACTGAGGCAGGTTAATCTTAATATCGTTGGGAGAAGACATCGTGCTTGCCATTACAAAGAACAGCAAGAGCAAGAAGATAAGGTCCGTCATAGACGACATGGCGAACGTCGCTTCTACTTTATTTCTTCGTTTAAGAGCCATAGTTATGCAGGTTCATTCATTAAGTCCATAAACTCTAACGTCTTCGCTTCCAAGTTACGGATGACGCGGTCAATTCGTGCCACGAGGAAGTTGTAAGCGAACATAGCTAGAATACCCACAATCAGACCACCGATAGTCGTCACCATCGCCTGATACATACCCTCACTAAGAGCACTCATTTCGATGATTCCACTTGCGTTTTGCGCCATGTTATAGAACGTCTGTACCATACCTAAAACCGTTCCTAAGAAACCGAGCATCGGAGCACCCGCAGCAATAGTAGCCATGATAACGAGCCCTTTCTCCAGTTTAGCAACTTCTAAGTTTCCAACATTCTCTACGGCGACTTGTACATCCTGCATGGGACGGCCAATACGCGTGATACCTTTCTCAATCATGCGCGAAGCAGGGGTGTCTGCAGTACGGCTAAGTTTCATAGCCGAGTCGATATCACCATCATGGATGAAGTCGCGAATACGATCCATGAAAGTCTTATCGTCCTTACCGGCAGCACTGATAACCACCATACGCTCAATGAAGATATACACTGCCCAAGCCAACAAGATGGCAAGAACGATCATAATCCAACCACCATATTGCGCCATGGTGAAAAGGTTAATAGACTGAGTTGTTTCTTCCAGAACAGACTCCCCAATCATGGCAGTGTCCGTTGTTAATGTGTCAATTTGTAATAGCATATCGATATTGTTTTATTGTTTCTTCTATTCCTAAATACAGAGCATCCGCTATAACAGCGTGCCCGATGCTCACTTCGTCCGTCCAAGGGAAAGCATGTATAAATGCGCTGAGATTCCTTAAATTAAGGTCGTGCCCGGCATTCATGCCAAGCCCTAACTCATGCGCTTTCTCAGCAGCAGGGCGATATTGGGCGATAGCGGCTTCGGGGTCAGTTTCGTACAATGCAGCGTAAGGACCTGTATATAACTCTACCCTATCGGCGCCCGTCTTAGCTGCGTATTCAACCATCTCGGAATCCGCATCCACAAAGATACTGACGCGAATACCTTTCTCGTGGAAGAAAGCAACGATTGTACGAAGTTCGCTCTCGTACTTCTTCGTATTCCAACCATGATTGCTCGTTAACTGTGCCGGATCATCGGGAACCAACGTAACCTGCGTAGGGCACACGTCCGCCACCAACTGTTGAAAAGCCGGTGTCGGGTTCCCTTCAATGTTTAACTCCGTAGTTACGATCTGTCTTAACTGATAAACATCCGAGCGACGAATATGGCGCTCATCGGGACGCGGATGAACCGTTATCCCTTGCGCACCAAAACGCTCACAGTCGATCGCGAACTGCTCCACATCGGGCAGATTACCGCCTCGCGCGTTGCGCAATGTAGCGACCTTATTGATATTAATACTAAGCTTTGTCATGAACTTTGTTCATAATTCGCTGCAAAGTTACGAAAATTTTTTGATATACACAAGAGTTTGGCGTGTTTTTTTCATTTTTAGGGCAAATAATTTGCATATTTCAATTTTTTGTAGTACCTTTGCAGTCAAATTCTTAAATTTGAGCCTTATGACAGTAGCTATTTTTGGTAATGCGATGAAGGCGAACATGCCTCAAGAAGTAGCCCACGTGTTAGAGTTCATGCAGTTACGGGGTGTCGATATTCGTTTGTCTCAAGAGTTACGTCAGGAACTCAATTTGCGTGAGTATCCTCCTTTTCCTGAAGAATGGACATTAGAGAACGGCGAATGGAAGCCCATCAACGGAGAGAGTATTGACTTCGCTCTATCCATTGGCGGCGACGGAACATTCCTTACCACCGCAGCGGCTATTGGGGATAAGAACATCCCGATTTTAGGTGTGAACCTTGGTCACCTTGGGTTCTTAGCAGAGGTACAAACCGCCAATGTGGATATCATCATGGAACAACTGATTGCGGGTCAATACACGATTGAGCGACGCTCACTTTTGCAAGTGACTTGTTCGGAAGGCGGTCACATCACCCACCCTAATGCGCTGAATGAGGTTGCCGTTTTGAAGCAAGGATTAAGCAGTATGATCACGGTAGAGACGAAGCTAAACAATCAAGACGCCATCTCAATGGAGGCCGACGGATTAGTGATCTCTACCGCTACAGGTAGTACCGCCTATAACCTTAGTGTAGGAGGACCGATGATGGTTCCGCAAGCCAAAGGAATGATTTTGTCACCCGTATCGAGTCATAGTTTGTCGCTACGCCCTCTCGTCGTTCCTGACGATTGGAAAATAGACATCAAAGTGCGGTCTCGTATTGGCAATTATATGCTTAGTATTGATGGTCGAAGTCAGATATTAGCCGATGAGGTGTTACTACACGTGGAAAAAGCACCTTATACCATCAAACTGGTGCAAATCGGTGAAAATAGTTTCTTGAACGCATTAAAATCGAAGATGTCATGGGGAGCCAATTAAGGATTATCTATATGGGTACACCCGATTTCGCAGTCGCGGGATTGAAGACGTTAGTAGAGAACGGATATCACGTTGTTGCCGTTGTAACCATGCCCGATAAACCTGCCGGAAGAGGTCATCAAATACAATATTCGCCAGTCAAAGAATATGCCTTAGAGAAAGGCATTGATGTGCTACAACCCGAAAAACTCAAAGACCCCGAATTTGTAGAAAAATTACAGTCTTATCATGCTGATTTACAGGTTGTTGTTGCTTTTCGAATGTTACCCGAAGTGGTTTGGACGATGCCCCGTTTAGGCACGTTTAATTTGCACGCGTCTTTACTTCCTCAATACCGCGGAGCAGCACCTATTCAGTGGGCTGTAATCAATGGCGACACCGAGACCGGAGTGACCACGTTCATGCTCAAGCACGAGATTGATACGGGCAACATGATTCTACAAGAGAAGATAGCCATTGGTGAGGACGAGAACGTGGGCAGTGTACACGACCGTTTGATGGAACTGGGCAACGATGTTATTTTGCGCACGGTAGCGTTGATTGAGGACTGCGACCGAAAAGGGATAGCACTTCCGACGACACCGCAACCCGAGATAGCAGACTTACGTCCCGCTCCGAAGATTTTCAAAGAGACTTGTGAGATTGACTTCACGAAGACGGGCAAGCAGATACACGATTTTGTGCGAGGACTAAGTCCCTACCCTGCTGCATGGGCGAATTTGACGATTAATGACACCCTATACGAGAATGTCAAAGTCTATCACGTCACGCCTCACCCTACCCCTCTACCCCTCTACTCCTCTACCCCCCTTTGTTTCCGCTGCGCAGACGGATATATTAGCATAGACGAACTACAATTACCAGGAAAGAAACGAATGGACGCTAAAGCCTTACTGAATGGTTTACGAGCTCATTGATAAATATTACCACGACCAGCCGGAGTTACGGCATATCTTGGTCACGCACAGTGAACAAGTCCGTGATCGGTCCTTACGCATCATTGCCTTGCACCCCGAGTGGAAGGTGGATAAGCCGTTTGTGGAGGAAGCCGCGATGCTCCATGACATTGGTATCCTCTACTGCAACGCACCTAAGATATACTGCGTAGGCACGCACGCGTACATAGAGCACGGATTTTTAGGGGCAGAGTTATTGCGCAAAGAGGGTTTGGAACGCCACGCCTTAGTCGCAGAGCGGCACACAGGTTCGGGGATATCCTTAGAGCAAGTGATTCGGGAGAACCTCCCTATTCCTGAACGAGATTATATCCCCATTAGTTTAGAAGAAAAGATTATTTGCTATGCCGATAAGTTCTATTCCAAATCGCATTTAGGTGAGGAAGTGGAACTAAGCAAACTCCGTTACAACATGTGGAAATATGGTCACGACGCGATCTTGCGTTGGGACGCATTAACGGAACTGATGGGTGAAACCAATCGATAGAAACTCCTTAAACTGCATTTTTGCTTTTTCGTCACCGGTTAAGATGACGGTATTGTCGTATCGAGGATGTAAGGTAACACGAGCCGAAAGAAACCGATTGATGATAAAATTCGCATTAACCTCTAAGTCTATCTCCACCCTGCTATAATTCGTATACATGTAGAAACGTGAATCAAGCAAGAACTCACGCACAGGTTTCCATAAATAATCTATACGAATAGACGAACCGGCATCATTGAGAATCTTCTGTCCTGTTTCAACTCCAAAGTCATTGGGATTCGTGCGGACATCATCTGCCACATAGACCATCTTATAAGCAAGAGGGTTGAAGATTACACTGAGTCCACGCACAGGTCGAAAGTCAAGACCAAGCGCGAGATTCAAACGGATAGGCGAAGCAAAAGTCGTCTTCATGTTGTGGGAATTCTCAAGATAGGTCGGCAACAAGTTCATCATATACTCGCCCGAAAAGATAAGGTGAATATCTTTATAGACCTCGTATCCCGTTTTGGTATAGAGACGGAAATAGTCCTCTGTCGTATTGATCTTATGACACGTATCGCCACTGACGGTAGAGAAACCTCCGCGCCATTCGCCACTATTCTGCCACGTGAACTTATCGGATTGATAGTTGATAAATCCTTGAGCGATACCCAACATAGCAAAACTGGAACTTCCGCCCTGATACCAGTTCTTGGTGACAAAGTTCTGCGTCATCTGTACCATCACTGTGGCACCTTTACGCCATGGCGACCGATAATCGCGAATCGCGATCAACACATCCTCTCTATCCTGCTCGGCATCTTTTATCCACGATTTCTCAACCGCCAATCGAGCCACAGAAGGAGGTAGAAACTCAATATCTTTGTTGATGGTCTTGAGAGAATCGAGTAAAATAGAGTCCTGTCGAATAGAGTCTAATCGACGCTGTTCCACTATCGCCAAACGAAAGAGTGAATCATTATCATATAACTCTTGCGACTGTTTGGCAACAAGTTGGAGCAGATATTCGTCCATATCCGTCGTTTCAATCAAGTCCTGTGGACGAATCGTATCGGGATAGGTATATACGTTTTGTGCTGTCGCAACAACAGCACAAAACAACAATACTATAATACTTTTAACTCTCAACTTCGATTATTCGATTTTTCGATCTTTCGATTTTTCGACTATGAACCACAAGATAAATACCCCAAATAATCAACGGAATAGACAGCACTTGCCCTTGGTTGAGAACGAAGTTATCCTCGAAGGCTTCTTGGTTGAACTTGATAAACTCTAAGCAAAATCTCGTTACAAACACAATCAGCAGGAAAGTGCCTAAGAGTAGTCCCTTCCGTTTGTAAGCATCGAACTTCCAATACATCACCCACGTCACCACAAAAGCGACGATACAATAGAGCATCTCGTATATCTGCGTCGGGTGGCAAGGTTCTGTCTGCCCATCGCGAACGAAGACGAATCCCCAAGGTAAAGTTGTGGGTGTACCGTAAATCTCGGAGTTCATAAGGTTACCGAAACGAATAAGGGTCGCCGTTATACAAACGCCTATCACCAGCCTATCCAATATCCAAACCATTGACGTATGGAACTCGGGACGTTTGCTAAAGTGTTTCTTATTCAGTAACCACGAGGCGATAATCAGTCCTATCGCACCTCCGTGCGAACTTAGTCCGCCTTCCCATATTTTCAGAAGAGCAAAGGGATGCTCTATATAGGGGTTACGATAGCGGATAGTCCAAGCAAAGATTTGGATAGGATCATTGGTATAATGCCACTCATAGAACCAGCAATGTCCTATGCGAGCACCGATAATAACCCCTAACGTCATCCACCAGAAGATTTTCTCGGGCCAGTCCTCCGGGCAGCCCTCATGTTTGTACAACTTGACTTGGATAAGGTAGCATAAATAGATACCTAATGCCCATAGTAAGCCGTACCATCTCGGTCCGCCATCCCCGATGTGGAAGATGACGGGGTCAACATTCCAAACGATACTATTCAAGGCGCCCATGGCATTGTTTGTATTTCTTTCCACTACCGCAAGGACACGGGTCATTTGGACGCGGTTTCTTTTCTACGCGGATAGGCTCCGGGCGGGTTTGTTCGCGTGTGTCACGACCTGCGGCAGCGGCTTGACCACTGGCTTGAGCAGCACGTTGAACGGCATCTTTCTGGGTGCGATAACGGCTATAATCCGAACGCTGTTGCGCCGCAGCTTGTTGTACGCCTTGCGGGTTCTGCATCGGAATCTGCCCACGGAAGAGGATAGCGATAGCGCGGCGATTGAAAGCATCTAACATCTGTTGGAAGATATTAAACGACTCCAGTTTATAGATAAGCAACGGGTCTTTCTGTTCGTACGAGGCATTCTGTACGCTCTGCTTCAAGTCATCGAGTTGACGGAGGTGCTCTTTCCACTCGTCGTCAATAACAAACAACAGCATTCGCTTCTCGAACTCCTTCACCACCAGTTTGCTTTCGGTCTCCGCAGCCTCTTTGAGGTTGACGGCGATATTATACACTTTCTTACCATCAGCAATAGGAATAAGGATATTCTCGTACATCGCGCCCTTCTCCTTATAAACATTCTGGATGACAGGGTTCGCCACGGTCATCAGTTTGTCCATACGGCGTTTGAAAGTTTCAATAGCCGCTTGGGCAAGGATATCCACCAATTGATTGGCTTTGTTGTTATGCAAAGCATCCTCGTCGAAAGGCATCTCCATGGCAAAGACTTGCATAACATCAAGACTGAGTGCCTCATAATCTCTTGTGTCACGAGCGATTTGGATGATGTTCTCCACCGTGTCATAAATCATATTCGTGATATCCACACCGATACGCTCACCCATCAATGCGTGACGACGTTTAGCGTAAATAAGGTTACGCTGTTGGTTCATCACGTCATCATATTCAATCAAACGTTTACGGATACCGAAGTTATTCTCCTCCACTTTCTTTTGGGCACGCTCGATCGAACTGGAGATCATCGGGTGTTCAATCATCTCCCCGGGTTGGAAGCCCATCCTATCCATCAATGACGCGATACGTTCCGAACCGAACATTCGCATTAGGTCATCTTCCAGACTGACATAGAACACAGACGAACCCGGGTCTCCTTGACGACCGGAACGGCCACGTAACTGCCTATCTACACGGCGACTCTCGTGTCGCTCTGTACCGATGATAGCCAAACCGCCTGCATCCTTGACTTCGGTGGTCAGTTTGATATCCGTACCACGACCTGCCATGTTGGTGGCGATGGTTACAACACCTTTGCGTCCGGCTTCGGCAACCACTTCCGCCTCGTGTTGGTGCAGTTTAGCATTCAGCACTTGGCAAGGTATATGGCGAAGGTTGAGCATCTTATTGAGCAATTCACTAATCTCAACCGAAGTCGTACCTACGAGCACGGGTCTGCCCGCATCACGTAGGCGGACTATCTCGTCAATGACGGCGTTATATTTCTCGCGTTTGGTGCGATAGATACGGTCGTTCATGTCCTCACGCGCAATCGGGCGATTGGTGGGGATAACGACTACATCCAATTTGTATATGTTCCAAAACTCACCGGCTTCCGTTTCTGCAGTACCGGTCATACCCGATAGTTTATTGTACATACGGAAGTAGTTCTGTAAGGTGATCGTAGCAAAGGTTTGGGTTGCCCCTTCGACTTTGACGTTCTCTTTTGCCTCTACGGCTTGGTGCAAACCATCCGACCAACGACGACCTTCCATGATACGACCGGTCTGTTCATCGACGATCTTCACCTCGTTATTATCAATGATATAATCGACATCTTTCTCGAAGAGAGTGTAAGCTTTCAGCAGTTGGTGAACGGTGTGCACACGTTCGGACTTGATGGCGTAGTTCGACAGAACCTCATCTTTCTTTTGCTGTCTAACTTCGGCAGAGAGAGTGGTATCTTGTTCTATCTCCGCTATCTCGCTACCCACATCGGGTAAGACGAAGAACTGAGGATCCTCCGTATTTCCGGTCAAAGTGTCTATACCTTTATCGGTCAGTTCGATGGTTTTATTCTTCTCGTCAATGACGAAGAATAACGGATCGGTAGCCACGTGCATGTTCTTCTCGTTCTCTTGCAAGTAGAACTCTTCCGTCTTTTGCAAACGCACTTTGACGCCCTGTTCACTGAGGTATTTGATCAAGGCTTTGTTCTTCGGCATTCCCTTGAATGAACGGAATAGGGCTAACTCACCCGCTTCGCGTTCTTTCTCGTCAGCACTACCCATCTTATTCTTTGCCTCGGTGAGGTATTGAGTAGTGAGGTTTTGTTGGGAACGAACGAGCAGTTCAACACGGTGTTTGTATTCATCGAAATACTGCTCTTCGTCTTTAGGGATAGGTCCACTGATGATAAGTGGTGTACGGGCATCGTCAATAAGCACGGAGTCCACCTCATCCACGATGGCATAGTTATGTCCTCTTTGTACTAAGTCAAGGGGCGAGATAGCCATGTTATCGCGCAGGTAGTCAAAACCGAACTCGTTGTTCGTTCCGAAAGTGATATCGCAAGCGTACGCTTTGCGACGCTCATCCGAGTTGGGTCTATGTTTATCGATACAATCCACCGTCAGTCCGTGGAACATATAAATCGGTCCCATCCACTCGGAGTCACGTTTAGCCAAATAGTCGTTGACCGTAACGATGTGTACCCCTTCATGGGTGAGGGCGTTGAGGAAGACCGGTAAGGTGGCTACCAGTGTTTTACCTTCACCGGTAGCCATCTCAGCGATTTTACCTTCGTGTAGTACCACACCACCTATCAGTTGGACATCGTAGTGAATCATGTCCCATGTAATCTCATTGCCGCCTGCAGTCCAGTGGTTGTGATAGATAGCCTTCTCGCCGTCTATATCGACAAAGTCGAATCGACTATCCGCAGCCAGGTCACGGTCCATCGAAGTCGCTGTGACCTCAATAGACTCGTTTTCAGCAAATCGTCTTGCCGTGGATTTGACGATAGCAAACGCTTGGGGAAGGATCTCCATCAAGGTATCCTTATAGATATCCTTAATCTCTTTCTCGAGTTTATCTATCTCACCATACACTTTTTCGCGTTTGTCGATGTCGAGTTCCTCAATACCGGTTTTGAGTTCTGCAATACGGTTCTTCTGACCGGAGACACGCTCCTGTATGAGCGCCATCAAGTCTTGCGAACGTTGACGCAGGTCATCGTTACTAAGGGCATCAATCTCAACATACGCCGCTTTAATCTTATCCACATACGGCTTCACCTCACGCATATCGCGTTGAGACTTATTGCCGAACAACTTACTGATTAATTCAATGAAATTCATGAAAGCATTTACAATTTGACTATTTACAATTTACTGTTTATTTCTTGCTTTTGGGAGCACATTTTTTCTTTGTAGGAGCCTTTGGAGCAGGGATAACGGCTTTTTCCAGCCATGCGATAGGTTGTCCTTTCGCAATCATCTTTCCTTGCTCGGCTTCGATATTAGCAATCTTACAATCCATTGGAGCGAGGACTGCCTCAACACCGTGGGTGGTTTGCAAGTAAGCAATCACACTACCTTCCGCAAAGATCGTGCCTAAAGCGGGAGCTTTGCTCTCCTCGTTGAAGTCGAGTTCCCAGAACACGCGACCATTAGCGGGTGCTTCCAGAGCCTCTGCATTCGGGTGCAGGATAGCGCGTTTGTCGGCAGCCGAGATAAAGGTGATTTGTTGTCCACCCTTAGCGGCTTTCTCCATACGCTCCAAGAGGTCTTTATTGAATTGTTCCTTAGCTTGACCGGACTTATACTCACGATATTGTTTCTCGTGCATAGCAAACTCAAAGAGTTCCTCATTATCTTGACCAAAGTCCCAACCGAGTTCAGTCATCTCTTTCTTGAAGCGAGGCAACTCGTTCGGATAGAGTTTTTGCGGATCGCCCTTATAGAACTCCATTCCTTTCTCCTTCGCCAAGGCGATGATTTCGGGAGCGAGTTTACCGGGCAACTTACCTGACTTACCAAGGATCATTCCCCACATAGCCGGATCCATACGTGTGAACGGTTTCTCGTCCATGGACTTCGAGTAGAGGTTCATCAAAGCAGCGTTCTTCACGTACTGCGAGAACGGCGTAACCAAGCACGGTGTACCGAGCATCGGCCATATACGTTGTACCTCGTTGAAGAGTTCAACCAGCAGTTCGTCCTCACTCAATTCGTGAGCGCCTTTCTTGCGCAGGTTGGCATTGATAGCGGCGTGCATACCCTTCAGGTCAGCCATCAGACTGCCCATCATTCCACCCGGCAGACCGCAACCCACGAGCAGCGAACTCATCAGACTATTCTTCGGGTCAATCCAATAACCCAAGAAGTCGTCCATGAACGATTGCGTCAAGGCGCGGGCTTGCATATACGCGTTCATATTGATGTCTTTAACAAGGAATCCGGCATCACGTAACATCGCTTGAATAGTGATTACATCCGGGTGTACCTTACCCCAAGACAGCGGCTCCATCGCTACATCGAGCACGTCGCCACCGGCTTTGGCTACTTCGAGCATCGAAGCTACGGAGAAGCCGGGACCCGTATGACCGTGGTATTGGATGATAATATCGGGGTGTTTCTCTTTGATGGCTTTAACGATGATACCGAGCATCTCGGGACGACCGATACCTGCCATATCCTTCAAGCAGATTTCTTGTGCGCCACCGGCAATGAGTTTCTCGGCGAGGTCAATGTAATAAGCAGCCGTATGCACAGCCGAATAGGTGATACACATCGTGGCTTGTGCCGTCATGCCGGCTTTCTTTGCCCATTTGATAGACGGGATAATATTACGTGGGTCGTTCAAACCGCAGAAGATACGGGTGATATCCGTTCCTTGTGCATGTTTAACCTTGTACATCAACTCGCGAACGTCTGCCGGAACAGGGTTCATGCGAAGGGCATTCAGACCACGATCCAACATGTGGGTTTTGATACCTGCCTCGTTGAAGGGTTTGGTGAATGTACGAACGGCTTGGTTAGGGTTCTCACCGTAGAGCAGGTTGACTTGCTCCATCGCTCCGCCGTTAGTTTCTACACGGTCAAAGCAGCCCATGTCAATGATGACGGGAGCAATTTTTGCTAACTGATCCTTACGAGGAACGTACTTACCACTGGATTGCCACATATCGCGGTAAACCAAAGAGAATTGAACTTCTTTCTTTCCTTTAATTGTTTTTGCCATAATATTAAATTTTTAGAATTTATATGCAAACCCTACTGCCACGCATTGCCGATGCGGATCGTATATGCGTTTGATGGTTTCTCCACCGTTCTTACTATAATCGGCGGAAGTATAATCAAATATATCATTTATCTCCGCATGGACGAGCCAGTTGCCCCAACTCTTCGCCAAGCGTAAGTTCGCCAATAAGCAGTCCCCTACAATCTCATTTTCCGTCCATTCTTCGGAGTTGTATATCAACTTAAAGGATAAAGCCCAACCATTAGCGAAATTGAAGTTATTCGCCATGGCTATGTTATAATACAAACGCCCCTTAAGGTCCATCCCTTTTTGTTGCAGTTTATAAAACGTATTGCCCGTAAACATAAGCGTATATACACCCACTTTGTAGCATAATAGCAAGTTGAGGTTAAGGATGTTACTTGGTTCTCCCGAGGCGTTGATATACGTGTTATATACCACACTGCGTTTACTATCCTCACGCATCTCTTGGACAATGGGACTCTCCACACGAATATAACTCAGTCCCACATCCAGCAAGAGATTATGTTTCTCATTTTGGAAATCAAAGCAATAATCCAAGTCGGCATTATAGAGCTGCATCGGTTGCAAGGCGGGATTACCTTGCATATAAATGTCTTGCCTCTGGTTGTAATGGAGGATGGGAGTAAGCTGTTCTACCGACGGGCGCACAAGGTTACGCCCTCCTAACAGACGCAGGTTATGGTGCGGTGCAACCGCCCAGTTGATATTCGCGTTCGCTACCCAATCGTGCGAAACAAAAGTATTAGCCGTCTTGCTACTCTCTATTGTTCCAAGCCAATGACTATTGACGGACTGGTTCTGATATTGATAACGGGCACCTAATTTGAAAGTCAGTGTCCGATAGTTATAGGTAAACGTCAAGAAGGGAGACAGATAGTGACCCATATACGAATAGTTCAATTCTTCCGGATCATAATCCTTTACTCCTTCTTTGTTAAAGTCTTCCGTACTCTTCGTTTTCGAAGCATTTAACTGATAGTTGATACCGCCCTCTATGTCAAGGTTATGATGCTCACCCCAGTTCCCGATGGTATGTTTGGTCTCGACCTCCGTATCCAACTGATGGGGTTGGCGATAAGCGGAACTCAGATAACTGCTTGGCACACCTCCTAAACTCTCACGTTGGAGGATATAGTATCGTGAATCATAAAGAACATCATCCTTCCCTTTCGTCGGAGAGTAATCATAACGGGCAGATGTTTCAAATGTCCCGTCATTGCTAAAGGTATGCTTATATTCCACATTCGCTACGACGGACAAATCCCGTTGCCAAACGTTTAGCGTATCCGTACCCGACACGCGGCGGTAATAGTTTTCTCTATCGGGAACGGGAGTCTCATGGCTCAAAGACTCTCTCGTCGTATGATCACCAAAAGCCAAGCTCTCCCACACATAGATCTTGACCTCATTCGCCTTGGACTGATATTGAGCACTGAACTTAGCCGTTTCTTGGCGATAACGTGTATGGGTGGTATCCCTCGACACGAGCAATGATGTAGGCGATTGGCGCTCCAAATATGATTGCTTTTTCGAATTAAAATACTCCATCATCACACTGCCCTTCAACGACCATTTGTCTTTTTTATAGGATAGCAACAACGAGGGCATCACGTCCCATGACGTTGCACCGTCTAACAGCACATCTCCGTGGAAGCCCTCTTCGGGTGCTTTCGTTTTGATATTGATGACGCCTCCTTGACCGTTCTTCTGCTCACTCACCGCAGGGGAGGTAGATACCTCGATGACATCGACTTCGGCTAAGATGGTCTGCATCAGTACCACATCCGCACTGTTGCCCACATCCTTACCGTCCACTTGGAGGGAGAAGTTGTTCAGCACATCGTCCGTATTTCTATTCAGCAAGTCCGGCATGATGTCCAAAGCATCACGCACGTTAGAGCTCGGATTCAGACCCAATTGCTCTACGTGTACCACTTTCTTATCGGGCTTTACTTCCACGATGTTTTGCGCCTGCGCAGATAGCACGCCGGCGAGCGCAAAAATCCATAATATAAATAAAGATTTTTTCACGTTATTCATCGTTTTTTCGTTTCAGCCTGCAAAGATAGTAAAAATTTTTGATATATGCAAATATTGTTGCGTTTTTTCTGTATTTTAACTATCTTTCTTTTTGCGCAGTTTATCCACCAATACGGAGACCCAACTTCAAGAAGATATTGTGGTAAAGGCGCGTATTAACATCATCCGTACTGGTCGTTAACTCATAACCTGCCGATACTTGGAAATGGTCGTTATCTATACCCACCGCAGCGTGCAGATAGAACCCGCCCTTGTCGGCTTGGAACTTAATCTTCTCACCCTCTATCGTAGCTTTGAATCCTTCAGGCAACGTCAGATTATAGTTGGCAAAGTCTTTGGACTTAAGCTCATACCAATCGGGCAAATAACCACCAATACCTAAATCGAAATACGGACAAACACCACTCGTACGAGGGATATAGACCTTAAAGACACCGTAAATAGGCAGACACAAGTTCATGATATTGACTTTGATATCGTTATTTGTCGTTCCTAATGTTGCCTTCGTATTACCGAAGTTCGCATTGAATTGGGCACCCACACCTATAAAATAGGAGTTGTTTATGCGCACACCTAAATCCACATTCGCAGCCGGGCCACCGGTGAAGGTGTTATTTCCTCCGACTTTAAGAAAGGATGTACCACCTTCATGATCATAAGTGATACCTGTCGAAGAGGTCGGGATAAGTCCCCAACGGACACGACCACTAACTTCAACGTCCATTTGGAACGCAATTTTAACGGGTGCTTTTTGACCTTGTGCTGCGGCTTGTTGTTTCTGAGCAGCATTAACCTCGGCAGCAGCACCTACATACTGAATGCCGGTAGATAAACTTTGTGCATTGAGCGCCATACCGAACGCCAAAATGCCTGCGATAAAAAATAACTTTTTCATATCTTATTAATTTTAATTAATACAAGGGATACACTTGTTTGCCCTCAAAATAGGTAGTCGCTACGTTGGTGTTGAAGATTGCTTTCTTGTCCGTCTTCTCCAGTTCCAATATGTCTTGATCCAGTACGACAAAATCGGCATACTTGCCCACTTTGATAGAACCTCGTTCGCTTTCCAAACCCAGCGAAGCAGCACCATTGATGGTCAAGCATTGCAGTGCTTCGCTCACTGTCAACAAGTCGTCTGGACCCAATGGCTTAGCGTCTAAGCAACTGGGATCGAGTCCTGTTACCGTAACGCCAATGATATTAGGAACTGTACCTAAAATAGACTCTCCGCAAGGAGCGTCCGTAGAGGACGAAACAACTATTCCGGCATTGAGTAATTTCTTCATCGGATAACCTTCTTCGTAAACCTTGACGGGCATAATCGAATAGAGGTATTCACGGGCATAATCGGGGTCGCCGGCATGCCAGATGAGATTGGAAGCAATACCGATATTGTTTTGACCACAACGGGCAATATCTGCGTCGGAGATATTACGGACGTGAGCCAGCGAGTTGCGAATCTTGAGCGAAGAAGCAGAAGGTGAAGCACAGAAGGCATTGATAATCTGGTTGCAAGCCATATCACCAAAAGTATGCACATGAACGGGCATACCCTTGGCATTAGCCGCTGCTACAATAGCGTTGACTTCCGATTGCTCCCAAATCTTATTGCCGTGTTTCTTCTCCTCAGTTAGTCCGGGTTTGGTGTATTCCTCGCTAATCCAACCGGTATAAGTCTCTACCACACCATCGGCAAACAGTTTAACACCATTGGCCTGGACGTGTTTCTTCGTATATTGATTCGATAACTCTTGGACGCGACTTAGTTTCTTTGCTACGCGCTCCGGCATGGTTCCTTCTTTAGGAAGCCCCCAATCGTAACTACGGATGGTATAGTAACCTATCACATTGACCGTGAGCGTACCGGCTTCATCCATTTGGGCAAGATACTTGTACATCTCGGCATCGTCAAAGGCGTTGATGTATGCATCCATGTAAGAGGTGAAACCGCGTTTGTTGAGTTCGGCGACAGAAGTTTGGCATGCTTGAAGGTAGCCTGCTTCGTCCAACGGAGCACCGAAACTTTGCTCAAGAACATACATCACCGCTTCATCAGTGAGAAATCCACTGGCGATATTGTCCGAGCCTTGTATGGTGATAACCTCTCCTCCGCGAACATCTTTGATTTTGTGTCCGTCCTCATCAATCAGTCCGGCGTTCTTGAGTGCCGTCCTATTGCACACAGCACTGTGTCCGCCGCTATCCATCATTATCGCAGGATGGCCATTCGACACGTTCTCTATCTCGGTGGCATAGTCATTTGTACCAATCTTCTCAACATCCGGAGTGTTCCAACCAAAAGAAATGAAGGGACCCGGGTTATCCTTCATCTTTTGTGGGATAACAGAACTAATGAGATTCTTGTAGGGTTCTCTAAAACCGGGTAACATACGAGCTATGGCATCAATCCCAACAAAGTGTCCGTGACCTTCGGTACAGCCAGGGATAACGAGTCCTTTGTCGCGATAGTCAACTACGGTGAAACCGCGTTTTTCATACTTCTTTGCTCCGGCAATATCTCCCACGTACACAAACTTACCATTCTCTACTACAAAAGCGTCTGCAATAGCGTTGTTTTCTGCGGTATAGATTTTACCATATACCACTAAATCAGCTCCGTCTTTAGGAACGTTCTTGTTTTTACAGCCTACCAATGCGATGGCAGCGATGGTCATAAAGGCTAAAAATAGTTTTCTCATTTTAGTTGTAAATTAAATAATTTATAATTTCGACTGCAAAATTACGACTTTTTTCTGATATATGCAAATATTTTTTAATTTTGCAACCTAAAAATAGCGAGTTGAGCCATAAAAGGCGAAACGAGAGCGAGATATTTTACAGGCAACAACACAAAGAGAGTGTGCCTATTATGACACACCCTCTTTTGGATTAGCAGATAAAACTGCCGCTTAAATTTATAGATAGTGACTTCAAACGGTACGTTGCGGGGCACGAGCTTTACTTTGAGAGTCACCGGTACCTCCACCGCTGACGCTGAAACTATCCATAATAGTAGCTCCTTGCAAAGCTATACATTCCGTATTGGGATTGATATATGATTTTTTCATTGTTGTACTCCTCCTTTCTTATTGAACGGTTGCACCATTCATATTGTATTTTACTCCTTTGTTTACTATTACTACGCGACCTTGCTCTAACAGTTTGCGTACCTCTTGACCACTAACCGCCGGTGACAAATCCGTTGGCGTTTGACGGCTACCGAAAGCAGCACGCATACCTGCATGATAAGGTGTCTGAGCAGAATTCGTGTCGACTTTGAAGTAAGCACGGAAACCTTTCATAAACGTACCGTCATCAATAGGCCAGT
>JAZQOG010000056.1:0-10336 GCA_045627765.1 Paludibacteraceae bacterium
TAAACGGATTTAATATCACATATCCCTAGAAGGAAAACTTTGTACATGATTGTGACATATTGGAAGACCCGTTAGCCAAAAAAATCGGGGCAGCCAATGTTGTAAAAGTAGGTGAATACGACGAAATGACCGGAGGTAACATCTATTATGGCTATAACACCGACTGGATAGGATTTACAAAGGCCATCAAGCCGTTATTAACCAAAACCGACAAGAAAGCGCTTATCTTAGGCACCGGCGGAGCCGCCAAAGCCGTGAACTTTGCGCTACACCGATTAGGAATAAAAACGCAATTTGTCTCGCGAGACGCAAAGAAGGGACTGCCCTACTCTGCCCTCACCCAAGAGACTATGCACGAATATACGATTATAGTTAACTGCACACCACTGGGTATGTACCCCAATACGGATGCTTGTCCGGATATACCGTACGAGTTTATCCGTTCGGCACACATTTTGTTTGACTGTATTTATAACCCGACTGAAACGCTCTTCCTGCGTCAAGGAAAAGAGCACGGAGCAAGAACCTGCAACGGACTCAAGATGTTAGAGGAACAAGCTAAAGCAGCGTGGGAGATTTGGAAGGATTGAACGCCCGGAGGGCTATTGAAGATTGAAGATTATGAAAAAAGTATTGATTATATTGTTTTTAGGATTAGCCGTTACGATGAGCGGCCAAGAACTGAAGTGTAACGTAACGATGAACTACGATGCCGTTCAAAGTGCTAATGCGGCGACGATGGATCATCTGAAACAGTCGATATCGGAGTTTATGAACACGATGCACTGGACATCGATGACATTTGCCGAGAACGAGCGTATCAATTGTAACTTAATGCTGATTATTCACTCGGTTGGGGAGGATAACCTCTACACCTGCGACTTGCAGTTGCAAAGTAACCGTCCCGTGTACGGCACGACCTACAACTCCCCTATCGTCAATTTTAAGGACGTCAATTTCAGTTTTATGTATCAGGACTACGACCAGATACTGTTTGATCAATCGAATTACACCTCTAACTTAGCGGCATTACTCGGTTACTACGCTTATCTGATTATCGGTTATGATTGCGATACGTACGAGAAACTCAGCGGCACTCCCTATTTCCAGATTTGTGAACAGATCTGTTCGCGTTGCCAAGGTTCGTCTATGACAGATGGAGAACAAAAAGGCTGGAAAGCGTTTGATAGCAATCGCAACCGCTATGCTTTAACCAATAACTTAATGGACGATGCCTTCAAGCCCTATCGCGAATATCTATACACCTACCACCGCTTAGGCTTGGACGAGATGAGCGCTAATGTAGCCAATGGGCGTGCCCGCATTGCCAAAGATATCAATGTACTCAGAGAGGTCAATCGCTCACGTCCTGCTACCTACGCTATTAACACGTTCTTAGATGCTAAATCAGACGAGTTAGTGAATATCTTTTCGCAAGGAACAAAAGACGAGAAACAGCAGGTTTATGACGTGCTGACCGCCATTGACCCGACCCGTTCAGAGTTGTATGACACGATGATGAAATAGGACAACGGAAACGGAACAAGGACAAAGGAACAAGAACATGCTGACGCATCTATACATAAAAAACTATGCGCTGATATCCAACCTGGATATCGACTTTAGGGAAGGTTTCTCGGTTCTAACAGGCGAGACAGGTGCCGGTAAGAGTATTATCTTAGGAGCACTATCGCTCGTGATGGGCGGTCGTGCCGATACCAAGACCATCACCGAAGGCGAGTCGCGCTGCGTAATTGAAGCTACGTTCAACGATAATGGCCAAGAAATCCTTATCCGTCGCGAACTCAATGCGAATGGGCGTTCACGCTCGTTGGTAAACGACGAGGTTGTAACACAAGCCGAACTCAAAACGCTTGCCCATCGTTTGGTAGATATCCATTCGCAACATGAGAACCTACTTCTCAACGATGATAGTTTCCAATTAGGCATCGTCGATGCTATTGCGCAAAACGAGGCGGAGCGTACCACTTATACCGAGGCGTACGAACGATTGAGGGGCACCCAATTAGCCTTGGCCAACTTACGAATGTTAGCCTCTAAGTCTTCGGCGGATCAGGATTATATCACCTACCAGTTGAAACAACTCTGCGACGCTAATCTGCTTGTTAATGAAGAAGCCGACTTAGAGACGGAGCAATATCAGTTATCCCACGCTGACCAGATTCACCAAGCTTTGCAAGAGGCTACTTACCAACTCTATGACAGCGAACCCAGTATCATCCAAATGCTACACAACATGGACGTGAGTGCCGCCTCAGAGGAGTTACAAGAGCGTATCCAAAGCGTGGAGATAGAACTAAAGGATATTGCAGACGAGTGCAGCCGTAAAGCAGATAGCATCGAAGCCGATCCCGCGCGTCTGCAAGCCGTTGAGGAACGGTTGGATTTCATCAATAGCCTACTCAAGAAACACCATGTCAAGACCGTGAACGAACTGATTCAACTGAAACAAGAGTTTGAAGAACAATGTCATCGTTTTGGTCATTTTGACGAAGATATACAAATCCTAGAGGCACAGTTAGAAAAGGACTTACAAGTGGCTCTACAAGCAGCTAAGAACTTGTCTAAAACCCGTAAAGCCGTGCATGATGAGATTGTACAATCGATGACGCAAATGCTCACGCAGTTAGGTATCGTTCACGCCAAAGTGGATATAGCCTATAATCCCCTACCCGAACTATCCCCTTCGGGACAAGACGATGTGCAGTTCCTTTTTGCAGCGAACCTCAACCAGTCCTTGCGCAAAGTGAGCGAAGTAGCCAGTGGCGGTGAGATGGCACGTATTATGCTATCCATCAAAGCACTGATTGCTTCCACAACAGGACTTCCCACGATTATCTTTGACGAGATAGACACAGGTGTGAGCGGTGCCATCGCCGTTCAAATGGGAACAATCATGGAGAAGATGTCCGCTTCGCGACAGATCATTGCCATCACCCATAACCCACAGATAGTCGTGCAAGCCGATACGCAGTTCCTTGTGTATAAACAGGACGAGAACAACCACACCGAAACGCATATTCGTCAACTGATCGCTGACGAACGAGAACAATATATAGACCAATATTATGCTACCATTAGCCGAGCGATTGCGTCCAAAGACGCTGAATGAATACATAGGACAGAAACACTTGGTCGGTCAAGGTGCCGTCCTTCGACAGATGATCGAGAGTCATCGTTTGACTTCGTTCATCCTGTGGGGTCCTCCGGGTGTGGGCAAGACCACCCTTGCCAAGATCATTGCACACGAACTCGAATGTCCGTTCTATACGTTATCGGCCGTGACGAGTGGCGTGAAAGAGGTACGCGAAGTCATTGAGCAAGCCAAGAAAGCGGCTCGAATGCAAGGCGGATTGTTTGCCGATGCCGATACTAAGAAAGGGGCCTCCCCGATCCTTTTTATCGACGAGATACATCGGTTTAGTAAGTCGCAACAAGACAGTCTGCTCGGAGCCGTAGAGGCGGGCACCATCACACTTATCGGAGCAACGACAGAGAATCCCTCGTTTGAGGTCATCAATCCGCTCCTTTCTCGCTGTCAGGTCTATGTACTCAAGTCTCTCGACAAAGCGGACTTACTGGAACTCTTAGAACGCGCCTTGACACAAGACGAATACCTACGTTCGAGGAAGATTGAGGTCAAAGAGACGGATAGCCTGCTGCGCTATAGCGGTGGCGATGCGAGGAAGTTGCTCAATATCTTGGAGTTAGTATCTAGTACGACTAGTGAATCTAGAGAATCTAGTAAGTCTAGGATCGTCATCGACAACGACACGGTGACGAAAGTGCTTCAGCAGAATCCGGTGGCGTACGACAAGGACGGAGAACTGCATTACGATATCATCTCGGCGTTTATCAAGTCTATTCGCGGTAGCGACCCCGATGCGGCTATCTATTGGTTAGCACGAATGGTGGCAGCCGGCGAAGATCCGGCATTCATTGCCCGCCGACTGGTTATCTCCGCTAGCGAGGATATCGGTTTAGCCAATCCTAATGCGATGTTAGTCGCCAATGCCTGCTTTGACACGCTACAAAAGATCGGTTGGCCCGAAGGACGTATCCCATTGGCTCTGGCGACCATCTATCTCGCTACCTCCCAGAAGAGTAACTCCGCCTACTTGGCAATTGACAAGGCGTTAGGCGAGGTGGAAAAAAGCGGCAACCAACCCGTGCCCTTACACTTACGCAACGCTCCCACCAAACTCATGGAGGAGTTAGGCTACCACGATGGATACCAGTATGCCCACGATTTCCCGAACCATTTTGTGAAACAACAATACATGCCCGACGAACTGGTGGGCAAACAGTTCTGGGAACCGCAAGGCAACCCGCAAGAGCAAAAGATGATTGAGTGGATGAGACATTTGTGGGAGTAAGGACAAAGGAACAAGGACAAAGGACAAGGATGGCAGGCATTTATGTACATATACCGTTTTGCGTGAGCCGCTGTGCGTATTGCGACTTCTTCTCGACAACACAGTTATCGAAACGCTCTGCCTATGTGCAAGCCCTTCTGCAAGAATGGCAGGAGCGGCAAGACTACCTGCAAGGCGAGCCAATCCGCACCATCTACCTTGGCGGAGGAACACCCTCCGTATTGAAGATTGAAGATTTAAGATTAATATTAGAAGCACTCCCCACCCGCACGGCACAAGAAATAACGATGGAAGCCAATCCCGGAGATTTGGATCTTGACAAACTGAAGCAGATAAGAGACTTAGGCGTCAATCGACTCAGTATAGGTATTCAGTGCTTTGACGATAAGATGCTCCAACGTATCGGTCGTCGACACACTGCCAAGCAAGCAATAGAAGCCGTACAGATGGCGCAACGCGTAGGTTTTGATAACCTATCCATCGACCTTATCTACGGGCTACCCGAACAGACACTCGCCCATTGGCAAGAACAAGTGACTACGGCATTGCAATTAGGCGTACAACACCTATCCACCTACTGCCTGTCCATTGAACCTTCGACCCCCCTTGGGCAACAGTTCGGTGCGGGTATAATCAAGGAAGTAGATGAAGACACCGAAAACAGCATGTATGACTACATCTGCGAGCAAGCACAAGCGAAGGGGTTTGTACATTACGAAATAAGTAACTTCGCCCTCCCTAACTACGAATCCAAACACAACTCATCCTATTGGGACGGCACACCCTATTTGGGTTTAGGAGCTGGGGCACATAGCTATGACAGGCACTCGCGGCAGTGGAATGAACCAAACTTAGAGCAGTATATACAAGAGCGTCCGTTCGAGAAAGAAGAACTGACAGCGACAGACCTTTATAACGAAAAGATAATGCTATCCTTGCGCACTGCCAAAGGATTGAGTATAGACGCCGTGGAGGAACAAAAAATGCGCCCGTGGATAGAACGCGGTTGTATCGTAAAGAAAAACAACGCATTTATTGCCACCCAAACGGGACAACATATATTAAACACGATAATTGAATCATTAATAATATGAAACAAAACTTTAATCGAGCCCTTTTCCTTAAATGGTTTTGGGGAATCATTGCAGGAGGTTGTGTCCTCGTGTTCTTCATCTTTTTAGGTATCGCCAAAGGCTGGTTTGGTTACTTGCCTCCATTGGAAGAAATGCAGAACCCGAAGAATCAATATGCCTCCGAGATCTTCTCATCGGATATGCGTTCGTTAGGGCGATATTACATCAACGAGAACCGCGTGGGGGTACAATATGCTGACTTAAACGAGGACCTCGTCCACGCTCTCGTTGCCACAGAGGATATTCGTTTTTACAAACACTCCGGTATCGATGGCAAGTCGATCTTCCGCGCCGTGTTGAAGTTAGGTCGCGCAGGAGGCGGTAGTACCCTCACCCAACAACTGGCTAAACAGTTATGGTCACCGCGTGTCAATAACATCGTGGAACGCGCAATGCAAAAACCTATCGAGTGGGTTATCGCAGCGCAATTGGAACGCTTATACTCCAAAGACGAGATCTTGCTGATGTACCTCAACCAATTTGATTTTCTCTATAACGCAGTAGGTATTAAGTCGGCTGCACAAGTGTATTTCTCTACTACACCGAAAGACCTTAAATTAGAGGAATCGGCTATGCTTGTAGGAATGTGTAAGAACCCGTCTCTGTATAATCCTATTCGCTATCCGGAACGCACGCAGGCCCGGCGAAACGTAGTCTTAGACCAGATGTGCAAATACGAATTTATCACCGAACAAGTACGCGACTCCTTGCAAGCCCTACCCATACAAATCCATTATCAATCGGTAGATCATAGGCAAGGCGCAGCTCCTTACTTCCGCGAATATCTGCGTCTGGTACTCACAGCGAAAAAACCCAATAAGAACTCCTATCCTTCTTGGAATCAATTACAATACGCGATTGATAGCGCCGAGTGGGAACGTAACCCCCTCTACGGTTTCTGCAACAAGAACACCAAACCCAATGGTAGCCACTACGACCTCTACAAAGACGGCTTGCGAATCTATACCACCATCGACTCGCGTATGCAACGTTACGCCGAAGAAGCCGTGGACGAACATATACAATACATGCAGCAGCTCTTCTTCAAAGAGAAACGCAAACAACCCAATGCTCCTTTCTCCATCGACTTGACGAAGGAGGAAGTCGATATAATCCTAAACCGTGCCATGCGTCAGACCGACCGTTGGCGCAATGGCAAGAAAGCCGGCATAAGTGAAAAAGCACTTGTCGAGAGTTTTTATGTTCCTACCCCGATGCGCGTCTTCTCGTATAAAGGGATGATTGACACCACAATGACACCACTCGACTCCATCAAGTGGAACAAACACTACCTCCGCTGTGGGTTTATGTCGATGGATCCGCACACAGGACACGTCAAAGCTTACGTAGGGGGACCCGACTTCACCCATTTCCAATATGATATGTGTACGATGGGTCGCCGCCAAGTGGGTTCCACCATCAAACCGTACCTCTACACACTTGCCATGAACGAGGGCATGTGGCCGTGCGACCAAACGGTCAACGACTCTATCACACTTATGGATGAGGTTGGCAATTACTGGACTCCGCGTGACGAACACGTCGCTAACCAAGGCGAGATGGTCACCCTCGATTGGGGATTGCAAAAATCCAGTAACTGGATAGCCGCATACTTGATGTCCCTTTTTACACCCAAACAACTGGCGAACCTTATTCGCTCCTTCGGTATCAAAGGCGAACTGATTCCTGTGGTCAGCCTCTGTCTCGGTCCGTGCGAAGTGAGCGTACAAGAGATGGTGGATGCCTATACCACCTTTGCTAACAAAGGTATTCGCGTAGAACCGCTTTACGTCACTCGTATCGAGGATAATAACGGCAACGTCCTCGGCACGTTCGTTCCCAATACCCACGAGGTCATTAGTGAGACCACAGCATATAAGATGATCTACATGCTACAGAACGTCATCGACCACGGAACGGGTGTAAGACTGCGTTTCCGCTATGGACTCAAAGGTGCTATCGGCGGTAAGACAGGCACGTCCCAAAACAACTCCGACGGTTGGTTTGTAGGCTTCACCCCTTCGTTAGTAAGCGGTTGCTGGGTTGGCGGCGAAGACCGTTCTATCCACTTTGATGCGATGGCGAACGGTCAAGGTGCTGCTACAGCACTACCGATCTTTGGCTTATATATGCAAAAAGTCTATGCTGACCCCGACTTAGGTTATACGGAAGACGAGATCTTCGATATACCCGAATGGTTTAACCCCCAAGCAGGATGCGAGTAAATCTAATTAAAATAGTAATTTGCCTTTTGTCTTTTGTCCTTGCTCCTTTGTCCACAGTAAGGGCGCAGCTCAACACCGATCGTATTACCGCCATCGGGCGTAACGCTTTGTACTTTGATGATTACGTACTATCCATTCAGTATTTCAATCAAGTCATCAAACTCAAACCTTATCTACCCGATCCGTTCTTGCTACGCGCTGTAGCGAAAGTGCAGTTAGGCGATTACGAAGGAGGATTGCGCGATGTCAATAAAGCCATCGAACTCAACCCCTTTAACTCGGGATATTACTATACACGCGGCTATATCTACCGCCAACTCGGAGACCTGCAAAGCGCAAAGTTAGACTTTAATCAGGCCCTCACTTTCTCGCCCGAGAATAGGACCTATCTCCTCCTCCGATCCGATGTCTGTGCTCGATTAGAGGAATACGACCAAGCTTTGGCGGATATTGATTTTCTACTCCATCGCGAACCGCATTCTGCCTCTTTGCTGTTTGAGAAAGGAATTATCTGCATCACCCAAAAAGACACGACCTGTGCCCTCGAGTGTTTCTCGCAGACCGTCCTCTATGACACGCAGAATCCGGCTAACTGGTCGGCATTAGGAATGGTACAATCGATGGTGGAGAACGACGACGAAGCGTTGGCAAACCTCAGTAATGCCATCAAACTCGGTTCACAGTGGGCAGGCGATTATATCAATCGTGGTATCATCTATTATCGCAAACATAATTTCCGTAGTGCTCTGTCCGATTACGACAAAGCCATACAACTATCCCCCAACGATGCGCAGTGTTACTATAACCGCGGGGTGATGAGACAAGAATTGGGCGATAAAAACAATGCCCTCGCAGACTTTGAGAAAGCACTTTCTATCGACCCTACCCGTCCGGAATTTATGTATCAGAAAGCAATGATCTTGATGGAACTCAAACAATGGAAACAAGCCGTACCTTGCTTTGATAACTTGATCGAACGCTATCCGTATTTCCTACCCTCTTATTACTTGGCAGCCCAAGCCAAAACGGCTTTAGGCGAAGGCAAAGCAGCCTATAAGTACCGCCAAACCGCCTACGAACTCGAACAAAAGAAAGACAATATACAATCACAAATCAACAATCAGCAATCACAAATCGCTACCGGTGTCACTATCGCTAAGTCCCAACCGCAAAAGAAAGACAACCGCAAAGAGTTCTCGTCACGAGCCGCACAAAACCAAGAGGAAAAAACCGTTCAAATAGGCTCCGAGATGCGTGGAGCTATACAAAACAAATACACCGATGTCATCAACGAACCCAATATCTATTTATCTTACTATCACTCAACATCCTCGGGGGGAGGCTTGGCAGGGACTATTGCTTCCACGAATTATAACCCTGCCTTCCTTGATGTGTTTAACCACCAACGCGTTCTTCCTGCGCCCTTGCATGTGACGAAACAAGATATAACACTCACCGCTCAAATGGTGAACCAACATTTCGAACGTATCAATCGCCTCACCGACCAAATCAACTCCCAACTTTCAACTATCAACTATAGTCCGGCGGGCGCAACTTCTTTCAACTATAAACTTTCAACTCTACACTTTGAAAGATCCATCGAGTTCGCCCTCGTTCAAGACTACTCGTCTGCTATAGACGACTGCACAAGGGCTTTGCAATTCTTGACCACAGGTGATTTGTCAGACGAAGTCGGTCAAGAGATAGAAGTCGTCATGCTTTTCTGTCGTGCTAACTGGCGTTATCGTTTGTACGAGTACCAACGCTCGTCCGGTGAACTGACAACCCTTTCGCCGATGGATTATGAGATTATGTTACGCGATTACGACTATATCCTGCGTTTAATGCCTAACATGACCTACGCCTATTATAATAAAGCGAATATCCTTTGCTCTCAAAAAGAGTTTAACGAGGCTATTCGTCACTATACCAAAGCCATCGAATACGACGAAGACTTTGCAGAAGCCTACTTCAATCGTGGACTTACGTATATCTTCATCGGACAAGATAAAGAAGGTCTCGAAGACCTTAGCAAAGCCGGCGAACTCGGCATTTATCAAGCGTATAACCTTATAACCAGATTTAAATAGTTTAAAGTTGAAAAAGTTTAATAAAATATCCTTCAGCGCAGCGGTCTTTCAGCGCAGCGGTCTGACAGCCAAAGGCGTTCTGACAGCGTTAGCGGTCGTGCTTTCGCTGTTGCCTGCGAAAGCACAGCTCCTCTACGAAGTCTATGGCAACTCCGCCGCGGCTAAATCGTATATCTTAGCCACGAACCGCTACGTGGATCAGATGTTCATTGACAGTATCCCAAATTGTTTTGCTTGTTTTGAACAATGCGAACGCGTCGTCACGGAGTTTGCTTTAGAAGATCACGAGGCGTTGGCTACCCTGCGTCAAGCGGCTTTATTACCAGATTCACTTTCACTCTCACTTTTACTCTCCACTTCGGATTACGAGTATATCAAAGAGGCTTTCGCTACACTCGTCGAACTCAACCTCGACGAACTCGGACGAATGAAACCGTCCTACCTCACTGCCCTCTATCGCGATGAGCTGATGCGCCGCTGGCTCTTTCCCG
>JAZQOG010000057.1:0-8731 GCA_045627765.1 Paludibacteraceae bacterium
GTCCTCACCTCGCCATCTGTGGAATTTTTATTAGGTGGATGCGTAGCAGACACGGCGGGTGAACGAAGTGAACCAGCCCCTACTATTGATTTATTTGATGGATGGGAGTTTACTCACAACTAACGAAAAAAGAAGTAAAAAAATAATAAAAATAATCTGCGTAATAGCCCGTAGGGCGTGTGAAATCTGTGAGAGATAAAAATCCACTTTCTCCGCC
This sequence comes from Paludibacteraceae bacterium, assembly GCA_045627765.1. Taxonomy (GTDB): domain Bacteria; phylum Bacteroidota; class Bacteroidia; order Bacteroidales; family Paludibacteraceae; genus Colicola. Next base: position 218 of record JAZQOG010000057.1, read on the forward strand.
GAAAATGCGCAAGGGGTGCATCGGTAGTAGAACGATAGTAGTAGGAACTATGCCTGTAGGGCACTCAACCTACCCAACAATAAGCCAACAATAACCCAAGAATCACCCAAGAACAACCCGAAACAGAAGGCTGTTTAGGCACACATTACACAATATACACCCTCTTGACACGGCGGGAGACGGAGGTCAGGATCTCGTAAGGGATGGTGCCTAACTTATTCGACAACTCTTCTATCGCAATACCGGCACTATTCCCTTCTTCCAAGCGGCCACCAAAAACAATCACTTCATCACCTACCTGCGCATCCGCTTCGGTCACATCGACCATCGCCTGATCCATGCACACATTACCCATTATCGGGCAACGCACTCCACGAACCAATACCTCGCCATTGTGATTGCCAAACCGACGATCAAAACCATCCGCATAACCAATCGGGATGACGGCAATACGCCTATCTTCAAACAAAGTAGTGTGACGACCATACCCAATCGTCTCCTTCGCAGCCACAGTCTTCACGGATAAGATCGTCGTCTTCAAAGTACACACGTTCTTTAACTTAGCCCCTTTGAACGAGAAACCGTACATACCAATGCCTAAACGGCACATATCAAACTGCGACTGAGTAAATCGCTCTATGCCTGCGGAGTTTAAGATATGACATAAAGGACCGGCTGCGCCTGAAAGACCGCTATCGCTGAAAGACCGCTGCGCTGAAAGACCGCTCGCGATGTTCGCTGAAAGATAGTCAGCACAGTCGCGGAAGTAAGCAATCTGCTCATGCGTGAAAGCATCAAACTGCGACTCGTCACTGCCCGCTAAATGACTAAAAATCGAAGCCACCCTTATAGTTGAAAGTGGAGAGTGGAGAGTGGAAAGTAATTGAGGTAAATCCTCTTTGTAGAAACCAAGGCGGTGCATTCCGCTATCAATCTTAATATGAACAGGATAGTTCTCCAAACCTTTCGCTTGCGCCATCGCCATAAACGCGTGCAACGACTCAAACGAGTAGATATTCGGTTCGAGGTTATTCTCCACAATCAAATCCAATGCTGCCACTTCGGGGTCCATCACGATAATAGGCAAGGTAATACCCTCTCGGCGCAATTCTACTCCTTCGTCCGCGACGGCTACAGCCAAGTAATCGACTAACCCACTTGCTTGCAGTGCTTTGCTAACCTCTACACTCCCCGACCCGTAGGCAAACGCTTTGACCATACAAGTCAGTTTAGTGGTAGGACGAAGCAAGGAACGGAAATAACGAACATTATCAATGAGGTTCGTGAGGTTAATCTCCATCACCGTCTCGTGGGTCTGGGCAAGGATTCGTTGACGAATCGTGTCCTCATCATAACCAAGAGTTCGCATCACCAAAGCACACGTGCGCACATTCTGGTGTGTAGGGTCCTCAATGACCGTATCACAATGCGCAAAGAGTTTCATCTTCTCCTCGCGTTTGTGTTCGAGCGAAACGAAGTTCTCCCCATGCTCTTTGCCAATATACGTCACCACTCCCATCGTAGGACGGATGATTCGCTCCAAACGCTCCATCTCACCGGGTTGAGAGATACCCGCCTCGAACAAAGCCAAAACTGGCTTTGGCGACCGCTGCGCTGAAAGACCGCCTTCGGCTGAAAGACCGCTACGCTGGCAGACCGCTGCGCTGTCAGACATTGGAAGCATCCAAACGCTGAGGGGGACACCTATTTGGGAGTTGTAGGACTTGGGCGAACGGATAATCGTAAAATCGTCTTTGAGCAGGTTATAGAGCCACTCTTTGACAACCGTCTTACCATTGGAACCGGTGATACCAATCACCTGACCATTGAACCGACTGCGCTTGATGGCAGCGAGTTGCTGCAAAGCAGCTAGAGCATCCGGGACTTCAATGATTGTAAGGTCTCCTTCAGCGAAGCGGTCTTTCAGCGATAGCGATCCTTCAGCAAAGCGGTCTGTCAGCGAAGCGGTCCCTATCACAAACGCTTTGACACCTTTATCGATGAGTTCGGGGATATAGCGAGCCCCATCGTTCTTCGCTGTCTGGAGGGCGAAGAAAAGGGTATGCTCCGGGTCCGGTGCTTGTTCAGTACCGAGTAAACGGGAGTCCGTCAACAGATAACGTATATCGCGGTCGGTAGGACCGATAACCTTAACGGACACGAAGTTTTTGTCCGATACGAATGATTGAATTAGCATTGATCTTATTAAGTTTACAAATCGTCTTCACGCTGGTGTGATATTTCTGCGCCAAGCCGGACAGGGTATCCCCTTTCTTGACGGTGACATATTTAGCACTTTGTAATGCCTTGAGTTCGGCATAGTGCGGATAAGTCCCTTTCTGAGTGATGGTATAAGTGCTATCGTAACGGCACGCACGGTTATTCACATTAACGATAAGTTCGGGATTGAAGGCATTACCCAAATACCGCATCTCGTAATGGAGATGGCTTCCTGTGCTGCGACCGGTGTTGCCGCCTAAAGCAATGACCTCACCGGCAAAAACACGTTCGTCTTCCTCCACCATCGGGCGGGACAGGTGTCCATAGACGGTCTCCAAACCGTTCTCGTGACGGATAACGACGAAATAGCCATAACCTCTTGGGTCATAACCCACAATCCGCACTCTCCCTGCCCACGAGGTACGGATAGAATCGCCTATCTGTACTTTAAGGTCGGTACCATAGTGGAAACGGTTACGTCTTGGTCCGAACTTAGAGGTGACGTGTGTCGAATCAATGGGGAAACAATAGTCCGTCATATCCAGCACTACCCCATCGCGAATCGAGTCAATGGGAATCTTATAGGGATTGACTTGGGCGTTAGTCCATATACCTCGATAGGCACTATCCGCCGGCGGTAGGTTGGTCCAATCCGCGGACATAAAAGCAGGGAGCATACGATATAAAACCGTATCCCCACCCCGCACGACCACTACCATTGATGGCAGTTCGTCCATCGCGTTCTCGTCAATAACCAGTGTGTCGTTGCTCCACTGAATCTGCGCCGAAAGCGTCAGCGTTATTGCGCTAAGCAAGGACACCAAGAAGATACGCATGGGCATAATTTCCAAATCGTTATTGCAATAGCAACTACCACCACGATAACCGCAATAGCAATCCACCATTTACCGGCAGTTGTCAGTTTTTTCTTTACAATAGTGAGCGGTAATATCTCCGTAAGTTTAGCACCAAACGGAACATTAATAATCGCGTCCGCATTGATAGCCCAACCGTTGGCATTGAGGATAGGAGCCAAGTTACGTTTACGCAGTTTGAGCCAAGCCATAATCATCGAAGGACCTGAGATGACGAGCATCAGTCCTGCAATCCAAATGAGCAGTTGCCACCAAGGTAATGCGTTGATACCACTTGCCAACGACGTAAAGAAGGCACCGATATATCCAATCGCCATACCGATAGCCGCAAAGATACCGGCGAACTTAGCAATATCAAATGGGGTCTTTTTGTCCTCGGGTTTAGCGGTAGGATCAGCAATCTTAGCTTGTGCCTGAGTTTGCAGATCCGACATCGCTTTAGCGTCTTTCTCTGCGGCAGACTTATTCACAAGGTCTTGAATCCACTTAGCGAACTTACGATAGGGAGACCAGAACGCTTGTTTGATGGAGATGGGGTTATCAACGATCTTCGTGACAATGGCATTCCAATCGTTTCCTTTGCGGTCATAGAAGATGGCGTTCTTACCAACCGTCAGATTCTTGATCTCACCTTGGGTCATGGCGGCTACGATCTGCATCGTTTGGCCTGTCTTAGGCAGCATACAATCGCAGTAGATGAGGAACATTCCACTGGCAGGTGCTTGATCGTTCTGCTTGCCCATATCGTTGACGCGCATCACTAAATGGCAAATACGTTGGTCGATGACTAACTTACCGGCTTGGAACATAGCCAGTTTATCGGAATAGAAATCTTCGAAGGTAACGTAGTTACGCAGTACCGTATAGAAATCGCGGTGTAACAAAACCAACTTATACAGTGGCTCGTAAGCGTCCTTAGCGGCTTGCAATGCGGCGGCCGTAGCGTCTGTAGCGGCTGTGGTAGCGGCAGCATTGGCTGCAACGGCTGCCTCGTAAGCCGCAATCTTCTCGCCCATCTCAATGAATTTGGCTTCTGTGATAGCCGGTTTAACGACGTCTTCGGGAATCGTTACCAGCCCTAATTTCGCCATCTTAGCGAGTTCAAAGTATTTGGTTATCTCCTCTTTCTTCTCGTTGTAGGTAGCTATCACGTCTGCCTCGTAAGGAGCCACGGCCTCTACGAGGGTCGGTTCAACGGTGGGTACGGTAACGGCATCAATAGCTGCTTGTACATCGCTTAAACAAATAGAGGTCTTCTCACCGGCAATCTGTTTGGCAATAGCCAGGATATCCGCATCTTGGATATTGTTTAACTCCACCACATCGGTGTTGGCAAACACTGTCTGTGGGTCTTTGAGCATTTGGCATAGCCATTGTGAGGTTTTGATTACCTCGTCTAGATGCAAGTGGGTGTCCTTATCTATATCGATACGGGACAAGGTCTGTTCCTCGACTTCTAACCCTTGGGTCGGACATGACAAAACCGTCCAACGTTTGGGATCCAATTCATTCAAATGACGTAAGTCTTCTGCATTCTGAATGCGAACGCGCATAACACCTCCTACAGGAGCCATCTCCCATTGGTACCCTTTGGTACGAGAGAGTAAATCAATGTGTTTCATATTATTTAATGTTTAATAGGTTTAACAAGTTTAACGGGTTTAGCATTTCCCTACTCCTCTACTCCTCTACTCCTCTACTCCTCTACTCCTAAGCGAAGCAATCACTGCTTCGCCTTGTCTCAAGGCATTGCGTTTCTTTTGTCCTGCGGCATACAAGAAGATCTCTGCCGTAATCACTTTGGTCTTCGTGGAGTCAAGGATGGTGTGGCTCACGTACGGTCCACCCATCGCTTCGCCCCCTAAGATCTTCCATAACCCACGCACCTCATACACATCGTTCTTCACCTCCATTTGTGGCGGGAAAATACGATACTCCGTTCCCATATAACTGCCCGGCACCGAGGCGGTAATCACTTTTCCAAGCACCTTATCGCGTTGCTGACAAAGGTAGTCCAAGGTGAATGTGCGCGTACTTGTATAAGGATACGCATACACGACTACATCCCTACGCATCGGACCTTTGTTATTGCAACACCATAGTAGGTTCACCGATTGTTGGTCGCAAACGAGTGTGGTATCCATAATCAGCATATAGTCTTCCGGAATCCACATATCCACCCCGAAATGTTCCTGCAAACGCTGCCGTGCCTGTTTATTCGTGGAAGCCCGATAGAAACTGACTTGACGCTGTATTTCTTGCTCTACGAACCACGCTCTCACTTGCTCGCCATGCTCTTGCCAATAGGTCAAGAAGGCCTGTACGGAAGGAGCTTGGATATGATACATCACCTGCGGATGGCTCCAAGGGTCTTGGCTCACTTTGGCTTTTACTTGCGAGTAACGAACCGAGTCGATGTCTGCCCACAAGATATTTCGACTGGGTTTGAGATAACTATCGAACTTCGTCGGTGTGACGTGCATCGTTGTGAAATACGGTTCCATCTGCGGCAGACACGGCATATCCGCTGCCATCACCTCTTTGATGGGGTCATAAACACTCGTAGGACCCACCACCAAGCACTCGTAGATAGAGCCGGTAGCAGACACCACCATCTTTCCCGATTTGTCACAAGCCGTAAGGCATAAAACACCGACCGCTAACAGGCACAATTTATACGCGATGAATCTTTTCATAAGACAATTTAGTTAAGTCATAATCTTTGCGTTCCTCGTCTTTGTGTCCCAACGAGATGACGCACACAATCGTAAGGTTCTCGGGCACACCGGCTACCTGTCGCACGAGGTCTTCGGCCCCTTCCCTATCGTGTATCTGGCACCAGCAAGCGCCTAATCCCAAGTCCGCTGCTGCCAATAAGATGTTCTGTCCCGCAATAGCGGCATCTAGTGCCCACGTGTCCGTCAAAGAAGCATCAACAGCCACTACAATACCCGCCATCGCAGTGGTGAACATCCCCGAGCCGTAGGTTCGGCAAGCCGCTAAAGGCCGCAACTGTTCTTCCTTCGTCAGCACATAAAACTGCCAAGGGTTGATGCGTTTGCCACTTGGGGACATCAACGCGCATTGTAAGATTGTGTCTAACTGTTCCTGCGCTATCGGTTCAGCGGTGTATTTGCGAATCGAACGCCGTTTCGTACATAAAGTGAGGAAGTTTTCCATATAAACCCGAATTTGAGTGCAAAGGTACAAAAAAATATTGAAATCTGCAAATAAATTTGCAAATATCGAAAAAAAATCGTATCTTTGCAGCCGCAAACTGAAAAATAGAATAAATATGAATACATCATTATCCGTACAATCTATTTCAACTCCTCAATTTATTGTCAATATAGAGGATGTTTCTTTAATGAAAGAGATTCGTCATGCAATTAGTATGATTAAAGGAGTTTCTGCTGTTCGTTCTGCGACATCGGCAAAAAGAATTTCTCCTTCTTTGTCAAGAAAATTAAATATTGCTCGTCGTGAATATAAAAACGGAGAAACCACTATTTGCCACTCTCCGGAGGATATGAATCGCTATTTTGATAGTTTATGATTTACAGTATTGCCTATTCGAAGCAAGCCGATAAAACTTTGCGAAAGTGGAAGAAATCCAATCCCGTATTGTTCAAAAAAGCGACTGCTATTTTGTGTGATATTATGCAACATCCTAGAACAGGGATTGGTCATCCGGAACCTTTAGTTGGCGGAAATGACATTACCTATTCGCGTCATATTACTGCACATGATCGTATCGTTTATGATATTTATGATGCTGAGATTACTGTATCGATTCTTCAAACAGAAGAACATTACAACGACAAATAACAATAACTCGCCTATGATTGACCGGCATCGGCAGACGATGCCAAAAATAATGGAATAATAAAATAATATCAAATATGCCTATGAAATAAAACAAGCAAGAAATTTGCACAATAGATAACTAACATAACGTTAGCTTAATTCTCACTCTTTCGAATATCGCCAAATTTCGTCACGAGAAGTAAGTTTTAGCGAACACACAATCGTGTGGGCTATACTTCGTAATTCGTGACATAGGTGTTTGGCGATGCCTGAAAGAGTGGATTAAAAAGTTTAGTCCACTTTTTTTGTGCCTTGTTTTAAAAACGGACTGTAAATAGAATTAACCACGGAGAATGCCGAAAATCCGATGAAGAGTAGGCTTAGAAATTTACTACATTTATGAAGAAAAACTTTTTATTTGCTAACGTACTTATCATTTGTGCTCTTTTATTACAAGGATGTGCTATTTCTGTAAATACCACAAAACATAACGAACAACCATGGATTGGTAATCCTTTTGACATGGCAAGAACAGATTATCGAATAGTAAAAGAAATTAACGCACAAACTAAAGCCACGTATGTCTTAGGTATTGGAGGTTGGAAATCTCGCAAAGATAATGCTGTTGAGATGTTGTTAAAATCCGTAGATTTGAAACATAATCAGCAATTAGTTAACATAACACATAATACCTTTATTAATGTTATTGTCTGTGGTATTGTTGTTCGTAAAGTTACTACCGCACATGGGTATATTATTGAAACAGGTGTTGCTGAATCTATAACTCCAACTTATACACCAGATGTACAAGAAACGCATTCGACACAAGAAAAAGTAATACCAACTTCAATGTCTAAGAATCAATCAACAAAGAAGAAAAAAGCAATACCAACTTCTACGCCCAAGAATCAATCTACAAAGCAGAATTCTATTCCAAAGGAATATTCGAAATGTATCAAGCAGGCGACTAATATGTATGATCAATATTGGAGTTATTATGGTTCAGCAAGACATGTTAGTGCATTTTACAATGTTATAAAAAATACCAAGCAAAATCCAACTGACGAAAATATTGCGGACTTAAAATGTTGTATGATGCTGATTGGTCAGTTTAGTAATGGCTCTCAAAGCCCTGATGCTCTTGAAAAGAAACTCAAATCTACGAAAGATAAAGACGAACAGATGAAAATCTTTATCGAAGAGGCAAAACAGAGCAATAAATAAAATGCATTTCTCTTCACATCGCAACCTCTCGGGGTTGCGATGGTTGTTTTTAGGTGCAGGAACCGTTCGGTCATCCTACGGTGACGTCTCTGTACTCCCTCTTGCAAGTGCAATGGAGGTTCCTATGAGGTTCCTATCAGGTTCCATTACAGAAGGCGGGCAGAAGGCAGGCAGAAGCGAAGAAAACCAAAAAATTTACTAACTTGGGCAAGCTGCCTGCCGCTGTGCGGCATTCCCCCCAATGTACTGACATGACCCCAAAAAGTTGGACGGATTAATATTAACTAACTTTATTTAGATAATGAGTTCGGTATTGCATCGGACTCATTTTTAATCTGAGTTTGATACGGTCGTTATTATAATACTTAATGTATCGCCTTAATTCTGT
>JAZQOG010000058.1:0-21288 GCA_045627765.1 Paludibacteraceae bacterium
AGCCATACCTGATAGACTTAACTTAACTGCTTTTAACTTGTCTTCGACTGTAGTCATAATTCTTAAAATTTTGTGTCTAACTTTTTGGGGGCACTACAAACCCTCAACTTAATTTGTCGTATGCCGAATATGATCATGATAAATTTGATTTCTATCGGCATTGGCCTGTGTCTTTGTAGATATAAACGGAACTTTTGGATTGAGATTTTCTTGGCGTATAGGTCAAAAATTAGGCTAAAAGTAGATAAAACGGAGTATGTGAGGTCACTCCTCTCCCATCTATCGCCCCGACCGATAGGGCTATCGTAAATAACCTCAAAAAAGTAACTGCGAATCCTGTGCTTTGGCACGGGATTTGTTGGTTATATGGCAAACGGAGCTACTAGTGAGTAAGGATCCAACCGCTATCGCTGCGTTTTAAAAAGGGTTAAGTTTGTTAAATTTTTGTGGCCGGTGGGAGCAATCCTGCCGGTTTTTTGGTGGAATTTTGCAAATAAATTTGCATATGTCAAAATTTTTCCGTACCTTTGCAGCGGAAATGCATATATGCGTAAATAATGAATGTCTATGACACACACTACAGTACATGATTGCAAACTGATTGACTTGCGGAAAATATCTGATCCGCGAGGAAACTTAACGGTTATTGAGGAGAACGAGGATGTCCCGTTTGATATTAAGCGAGTGTATTACCTCTATGATGTACCCGGAGGTGAAAGTCGTGGTGCGCATGCCCATAAGCAGCTTTATCAACTTATCGTGGCTGCCAATGGGTCGTTCACGATAACTTTAGATGATGGTCGCGAAAAAGTCGCCTACAATCTCAAACGCCCGTACTATGGGCTGCTCGTCGTGCCGGGTATCTGGCGTGACTTGGATGACTTCTCGAGTGGAAGTGTGCTACTATGTATGGCTAGTGAGCATTATCAAGCAGAGGATTATATTAGAGATTATCAAGAATTTTTGAATTATAAAAAATAAGTAATATGAGAATAACAGAATTACAATTCCGTAATTTACGTTTATTTGGTGATGCGGAACAATGTTTACACATTTCTCCTGAAAAGAATGTTGCAATTTTATTGGGAGATAATGGAGCAGGAAAAACATCTCTGCTCTATGGTATGACAGTTCTTTTGAGTCAGTTCTTTGAACCATTTCCATCCATACCGGTGAAGAATTTTATAGATGATGATGTTCATACAATTAACTATAATCGTCGGGCTGATTTTTTACATATTAAACTTGCACTCCAAGTTCCAAAAATTGATGCAGAGTGGCATCCTCAAGCGATTGAGATCAATCAATATAAAAAAGGGAATAAACCATGTCCGTTTTCAGACTTATCTCAAATTAAAGATTATGCTCAAAAGAAAAAGGATGCTATTGATAATGGTAATCCTGTTATTCTTCCTATCTTAGCATATTATGGAACCGAAAGGGGACAAATAAAAGCGCCAGAAAGCAGGAAAGGCTTTTCTTCTGTTTTCCCTCGTTGGGCAGCATATGAAAAAGCTCTTGAACCTGCAACGAATTTTAAGCGATTTTTTGAGTGGTTTGAACGTAATGAGAATGAGGAACTTCGAGAACAAAAACAACGTCGTGATTTAGATTATTCGATGCCGGTTCTTGAGGTTGTGCGTGCCGCATTATCAAAAATGGATAGTAATTTTTCTAATCCACGAGTAGAATATAGCCCTCTACGCTTTGTTATGGATGATTATTCAAAAGACAAAAATCATCCTACTGAGATACGTATTGAAAGAATGAGTGACGGCTACCGCATTATGATTGCACTTATCGCAGACATTGCTGCTCGTATGGCAGAGGCAAATCCTTCATTTGAAGAGTCCGGTTTGAAGGATGCTTTAAATACTCCAGGCATTGTGCTGATTGATGAGATTGATCTCCATCTTCATCCAATGTGGCAACGAAAGGTGATAAATCAGTTGACAACCATTTTTCCGAATGTGCAATTTATAGTTAGTACGCATAGTCCTAATGTTGTATTGGGGGCTTTAGATATCGCACAAGTGATTAAGTTGGAACAAGGTGAAGTAGATGATTCAATTGACCTTTCTCAGTTCTCTAATTATGATGTTAGTCTTCTGCTCCTCAGCCAATTGTTTGGACTTCAAAATGTTCGCAGCAACTTATTTAAAAAATTAGCAGATGAAGAAGGACGGCTGTTGTTGAAAGGAAATCTTAATGATAGTGAACTTGCTCGACTTCGTCAACTTGGTGTGTTGTTGGGTAAGTATAATTCTGTAAGCAATTCGCAGTTATGATTCATATTACTAAATCAACGAATACACCACCTACTTTGCTCTCTCAAGATGTTAGTAATGAGAAAGCAAGGTTGAATAACATGGCTGCTAATAGTCAACAGATAATATACAAAGATTTTAGAAAATCTTTATATGGCGCTGCTGATGTGAGAGTACAACTCCGTGCAGATCAACATAATAAGTGTGCGTATTGTGAAACGACATTATTGGATAAGGGAGGTGGCGAAGTTGAACATTTTCGTCCGAAAACCAAATACCGAGCAACAAGACAACAAGGGGGTTCTCGGCAACCGGCATACTATTGGTTGGCTTATGATTGGAATAATTTGCTTTGTAGTTGTCATGAATGTAATCGTATTAAATCTACATTGTTCCCATTGACTCAGGAAATTGATAGAGATATAGCGCATCAAAACATTTTACAAGAACAACCAATATTGCTAAATCCTTATTTTGAGAATCCAGCAGATATTATGGAATATCGAAGGTACTTGATTTTCCCTAAAATTGACGAACATGGTATCGTAAATCTTCGTGCGCAGCAGATTATTGATGACATTTTAAAACTTAATCGTGAGGATTTGAAAGAGTTGCGGAGAAGAAAATGGCAAGCATTTGTGTCTCGTATGCATCATGATAATGTGGATTTTGATACATTATTTACGCAAGTCGTTGCCGAATTAGGAATTTCTGTTGCAGATGTGGATTTTCTCGGAATGTATACGAACCAACGATTTAAGAATGTATAAGATAAATTTAAAGAAGAGTTATGGCTGATGAACGAAAACAAATTGATGAAGAGCAAAAAGGTGGAGGCAATTTAGAAGGGTCTACGTTGTTATTAAAGGATCCATTTTCGAAAATTCCAAGAGAATTAAGTGAGGAAGAATTATCTCATCCGGGTATTGTCAGGTATTTGCTTACTCAATTAGATGAATTGAAAGATGTCAAACGTTGTCTAGAGACCGCTAAAGATAAATTTCACGAGAAGGATAAGCAATGTGCTGTATTAGAAGAAAAGGATAAAAGCAATACTTCATTTGAAATCTTGTGCAGTTTTGCAATCGCGGTAGGTCCTCTTTTGTTGGGATTGCTTCCGTCGCTTGCAAATGATTCTTGGAATATAATTTGTACGCTAATTCTTGTTGCAGGAATACTTCTTTTGGGAGGTGGTGTTATCGCAAAGTTTTTCTTTAAATAATTAAATATAAATAGTTTATAGATTATGGATATTAAATTTAAATATATCAAGGATGCGGGTATTTTCGATAAGGAGCGCATAGTATACATTGTTGAGAATGATTGTGATTTAGGAAAATATTTAGTGGCAGAAAGTACTATTTTGTCCAATAACAAATTTTCATCAAAGATTCAAAATGTATTTTGGCTGCCAGATTGGGAAGTTAAAAAAGGGGATCTTGTTGTTATATATTCTAAAGAAGGAACTCATCATAAGGTGATAAATGATGATGGTTCTGTAACGCATTTTATGTATTGGGGATTAACATCTGCTCATTCTCAAAATATACAAACTCCTTGTGTCGTGATGTTCGAGGCAAGTTGGCTTATGGAGCCTATGAGTGGCGAGACAGTTGTGGCGTAACTTCCTCTATCTCGTGAGCGAGCACTATGACGAAAAAAAATATTTGCATTTATATGGGGTTGTAGATAATATAGTAGCACTTAAAATTGTTTTTTTATGAATACATTACACATAGAAATGAATCATTGTTACGGCATCCGTAGTCTATCACATGATTTTGTGTATCCTGATGGACGCTTTACGCAGTTAGTATATGCTCCTAATGGTTGCATGAAGACATCTTTTGCACGTGCTCTTCGTACCATATCCAATCAGTCAAGAGAGAAACTATGGGACAATCTCCATGTTGACGATCCTACATACGAAGGAGAGTGTGTTGTAAAGTTAAATGGAGTCGATATAGATGCAAAAAATCTGTTCGTTGCTGATGGAGAGGAGGATCTAGATACTTGTAAGGTCTTTGCAAATTTCTTAGCTAGTGCTCAACTCAAGGCGGAATATGATGAGATTTACGCAAAACTGGAGGAAAGCAAGAAGGCTTTGATGGCTAAATTGAATAAGGAATCTCATAGTACCAATTGCGAGGAGGAAATATTGGAAGTTTTTAGAAATAATCCCAATGAGTCGATATTTACAATTCTAGAGCGACTTGCAGCGGAGGTGACAACTGATTTTCCTGTTTTTGATTTCAAATATAATGAAGTGTTTGATACCAAGGGGACTGTTCGAGACTTTGTTGATGCTAATAAGGAAAAGTTACAGGCATACTTTAATCAGTTTACTAACCTTATTAATTCTTCTTCGATTTATCATTCTAAGAATGGACATACATTTGGCACCTATCAAGCAACTCAATTAGAAAAGTCAGTTGCGGATGATGCTTTTTTTGTTGTGGACCATAAAATAGTATTTAATGGTTATCGAACCCCCATAAAATCAGTAGATGCTCTAAAAAAGATGTTTGTTGATGAGAAAGAACGCATCGTTAATGACCCTGATTTAAAAACTATCTTTAATGAGATTACCAAAGAGATAGAAAAAAATACAGATCTTCGTAAATTCAAGGCAGTATTAGATGCGCATCCTGATTGGATTCCTGAATTGTTGGATTTTGATGGATTTTGTAAGAAAGTATGGAAGGGGCATTTGTCAAAACCGGAACTTAGAGCATTACTTGTATCCTACAACGAGATCTATCAAGCCAACAAAGTTGATCTTGAACGTATTATCCGCGAGGCGGGGAAAGAACTGGATTTATGGAAGGACATAGTCGGTATCTTCAATGATAGATTTGATGTGCCTTTTTGTGTTGAAATCGAAAATCAACGTGATGTGATTCTTACCCAAGCCGCTGCTAAACTTAAATTCTCTTACAAAGAGGATTCCGCATCGTATTCTAAAGAGAAGGATGAACTATTAAAAATTCTTAGTCGAGGTGAACGTCGTGCATTTCATATTCTTCAGTTGATTTTTGAGTTTGAATCGCGAAAGACGCGTCCAGAAACATCAGTGATTGTTTTAGATGATATTGCTGATTCATTTGATTATCAGAACAAATATGCGATTATAGAATACATCAAGGATTTGTCGGAAAAATGTTCTGGCAAGTTCCTTTTGATAGTAATGACGCATAATTATGACTTTTATCGTACTGTACACTCTAGATTAAATAACAAACCAGTATTGTTGATGGCACTTAGAGATAATTGTGGTAATATCTCTTTGGAACACGGACAATATACAGGAAATGTGTTCGCAAAGGTCTTTCTTGAGCATGACGATATTGACAAGAAATTTGTTAGTATGATTCCCTATGTCCGTAATTTAATTGAATATACGAAGGGAGAAGATGATCCTGGCTACGTGTTATTGACAAGTTGTTTGCATCAAAAAAACGATACGATGACCATAACGGAAAGAGAGGTAATTAATCTTATGAGTGATTATACGCAAGGGAGGGGAATGAAACGTGCATTAAATGATAATAAAGTGTACGATACTATTATCAATACGGCTAACTCAATTACTGCTGAAGCATCTCCTAATCCTATATTGATAGAAAATAAAATTGTACTATCAATTGCTATTCGTCTGCTTGCAGAGAAATATATGCATGATAAAATTATTGCAGCAGGTGGAACCGAGGCCGATTTGAAATGTACAGGAGTCCAAACAGGTTATTGGACAGATTTGTATAAAACTCGAATTCCAAGCGACTTGAAAAGAAATGTTATCGAGCGTGTTAATATGATGACTCCAGAGGTTCTTCACCTTAATAGTTTCATGTATGAACCCCTAATTGATATGTCTCTCTCCCACCTAATTAAATTATATAACGATTGCAAGGCATTAGCCTAAGTAAGAAACGATTACGAACATTATGACCCAACTACCCTCAAATTTTGAATTAGACCGCTATGGCTTGCATTGTCGGTTGGTGAATTTAACGAATAGAAGATTATGATACACCCCTTATCAGATTGTCAAGCACAAATCCCCGAGTCCACGTATGTGTGGCAATATTGTGTCGTCTTACCTAAGGCGAAGGTAGGGGAGAACTGCAATATCTGTTGCCATTGTCTTATTGAGAATGACGTTGAGATTGGCAACAACGTAACGGTTAAGTGTGGCGTCCAACTATGGGACGGCATGCGTATTGAGGATAACGCCTTTATTGGGGCAAATGTCACCTTTACGAATGATAAGTATCCTCGCTCTAAGCAAGCTTTTGAAATGCTGCCGATTATAATTAAGAAGGGCGCTTCTATCGGTGCCGGTTCGGTTGTATTAGGCGGAGTGACCATAGGCGAAAACGCTATGATTGGGGTGGGGAGTGTTGTTACGCACGATGTCCCCGCCGGTGAATTGTGGTTTGGTAATCCTGCGAAGTTTATTAGAAAATTATGAACATACCCTTTTTATCTTTAAAAGACGTTACTGCCAAGTACGCAGACGAGATTCACGAAGCGGCGCTGCGCGTGATTGATGGCGGTTGGTATTTACAAGGCGAAGAGAACGCTCGCTTTGAGGCGGATTACGCCAAGTATATAGGCACTAAGTACTGCATCGGCTGCGCCAATGGTCTTGATGCCCTCATCTGGATTTGGCGTGCATATATAGAATTAGGCGTTATGCAACCCGGCGACGAGGTGATCCTTCCCGCCAATACGTATATCGCTACCCACCTCGGAATTACCGAGAACGGGCTAGTGCCCGTATGTGTGGAGCCCGACCCCGAAACGCTGGAGATTGATGATTCCCGCATCGAGGCAGCGATTACTTCAAAGACGAAAGCGATTTGCATCGTGCACCTCTATGGTCGTTTGGCATATACAGAGAAAATTGGCGAACTCTGCAAGAAATACAATCTCAAACTTGTCGAAGACAACGCGCAAGCGCACGGCTGTCAAGCCTACCTCAAACTCCTCCCTGAAGGGAAGAGCTTTGTGGAGAAATGGGGAGCGCATACGGCAGATCCATACTTATATGATTTACTCAAGAAGAATGCTGAGCAGAATCGTAAGAACCCGACGGATGCTGAGCGCGTTTTGTGGGATATGTTAAGAGCAAATCAATTAGATGCTCATTTTAGACGCCAGCATATAATAGAAGATAGTATTGTCGATTTTTTCTGCATAGATAAAGGGTTAAGTATTGAATTAGATGGTGGATATCATCAAACTCCGGAACAACAAGATGCTGATGAACATAGAACTCAATTGCTAGAGCGGTTAGGGGTGACGGAAATAAGGTTTAAAAATGAAGAGTTACTAAAAACACCGGAATTAGTGTTGTATAAGATTCGAACAGCTTTACAAAACTTGCCATCTCGCTCACAAAACGCCCCTTCCCTTCAGGGAGGGGACGGGGGTAGGCTAGTCCATACGGGTGCCATTGGAGATGCCGCCGGTCATTCGTTCTATCCCGGCAAGAACTTGGGTGCATTAGGAGATGCGGGAGCGGTGACGACGAATGATAAGGAACTCGCGGACTGCATCCGCGCGTTGGCGAACTATGGTAGTCAGCGCAAGTATGTATTCAAATATACGGGTCGTAACAGCCGTTTGGACGAGATTCAAGCGGCAATCCTCGATGTGAAACTCAAGCACCTCGATGAGGATATCGCCCTGCGTCAGAAGGTAGCGGATTATTATTACGACCATATCAGTAATCCGCTCATCACGCTTCCCAAACGCCTCCCGCACGAGAACAATGTTTATCATCTATTCCCTATTATTGTGAATAGCCCTTCCCTTCAGGGAGGGGACGGGGGTAGGCTTAGGGATCGCTTGCACGATTACTTGCAAGCGAATGGAGTAGGTACGGTTATTCATTATCCTATCCCCCCACACATGCAAGAGTGTTATTCCAATGAAACATGGAATATCTATAATCTCCCTTCCCTTCAGGGGAGGGGTGGGGAGAGGTTTCTCCCGATTACGGAGCGCTTGGCGGATGAGGAATTATCGATTCCTATGAGCCCGTGCCTAACGGAGGCGGAAGTGAAAGAGGTAGTGAGGTTGATTAATGAGTTTAGGTAGGTAATGGGTGAATGGATGAAAGGGTGAATGGATGGCTGAGATATGGATGCTCAAGTTCACGATGCATTTCCGGATGCTTTGGGCGCAGCCCATGAACCTCACCCCGTCAGCGTCAGCGCCTCTCCTACAGAGAGGGGAGCGTATGGAAATCGAAATAGAACAAAGAAAGGAATACGAACTGGCTGGGCAGTGGGGGAATCCGTATTTATATAAGGTTAATCACGCCCGCGCGCTCGCGATGTGCCGGGAAATGACGGAAGCAGAGGGGGTGATATATCCCTTTCTCCTACAGAGAGAGGGACTTTTTTGTGAATAAAATGGACTTTTTTACAAAAAAGTGAAAAAAAATTTGCGTATGTGAGAAAAATATTGTAATTTTGCAGAGTGAAATTCATTCGCAAATTAAAAGGAAGTGGTTGTTAAGTATGTGAGAAAATCATATTAAAATGTTTAATCTTAAAATTTAATTATTATGGGAAGTACAGGAACAGGTCATTTTTCTGATTATCAAGGCTATAATGGGGGGCTTCCGGGAGCGCGTGGAGGAGTCAGCGAAGTAGATCAATGCGCTAAAGCGTTTTCAACTAGCCTTGAGGATGTTAGTGCGTGCCAATATTACAAAGAATTTAATGCCTTACCTCCGGCTAATACCGAGGTGTTCGTTAAGTTCGAAACAAGAATTGTTGTGGTTGATGTTACCGGTATAGAAATTGGTTATCTACCTACATCATACAATTATCTGGCTGCGTGTTTGGGTAGTGGATATATGTATAAAGGTGTAATTGTTAACACTCTGCTTTCTCCATTTCCCATCGTGCGAGTTGATATAAAAGCTATTAAGCCAAACGAACAATAAGATGAGTCAAGTATTACTTATCGGAGATATTGTAAATGATGTAAGTCTAAATACCGGTTCTAAAGAACCAAAAATGCGTTTAGGCGGAATTGTGCATGCAGCTAGAGCTCTTTGGGCCTTGGATATTGAATATTCTGTGGCATATTTTGCTCCTTCTTATTTGGATAACAATATTAGAGCATACCTCCAGAGATTTAATTGTAGTAATTTGATTAAGTTGGGAAATGTTGTTGGTTGTCCTTATACAATGCTAATTAATGAGGTTAAAGAAATTGGAGATCAAGGTTACGAGTTCTTACTTCGTGATGATATTAGCATTGAATATGATGTGGATACCCTCTCTTCTTTATTGTCTTATGATGGTCAAGTCTTATGTGTAATGGGTAATTATCAGTTGGATAAAGTTATGCCCATGCTAAAGAATGCTAGCGTTAATATAGATGGAACTAACAATATACACGATTTCCAAGAGGTTGCAAAATATCGTTATGATACAGTTTTCTTGTCAACCTCATCTATTGTTTTTAAACAAAACGAAAAACCAATTGCAGAGTTTCTTGATGATTTTAAAAATGTTTGTAATAGAGTTGTCCTAAAAGAAAATAGAGGGGGTAGCCGGGCTATTGATTTTCTGCATAATATAAGATATGAGATACCTTCTCAAACTACTTCTATAGCACATTCTGTAGGCATCGGGGATGCTTATGATGCGACAACCGTGGCCTTATTTACCAATTATTCCTTAGAGGATGCCCTTTTTGTTGCCTCATGGGTTGCTGCTGAATATGCTAAAACAACATTTCCTGTGGATTTTAAATGCATGGTTCAAAAAATTATGCAAATCCCTATTGAAAAACTCAAATCTTTAGGAGGATGTCGTTTACCATGGGATCAACGGACTGCGATAAATATTTATATAGCTGCACCGGATTTTGATTATATAGATACACGGCCTATTGATATTTTATGTGAGGCTCTTAAATATCATAATTTTGTGCCACATCGGCCAATTAAAGAAAATGGTCAAGTCAATGATAGCCTCTCTCAAGCTGAACGACATAATATATATGCGCTCGACATGAATTTGCTATCACAATGTCAAATTGTAGTGGCTGTTTTATTATATGAGGATCCTGGTACATTAATTGAAATTGGGGCTGCAAAAGCTATGGGATGCCCAACTTTCGTATATGACCCGTATAAGAAAGTGACAAATTGTATGTTACAAAATTATCCGGATTTAGTAACCAACGATGCTGATGAATTGATGTCGAAAATATTTTATGCAAGTGCAAAACTTCTGAAATTATGAATGATTTAGAAAAGGGTGTCTTATTAGTCTCAGGTGGTATGGATTCAACCACATTAATGTATTTGTTTGTTTCCAAAGGCGTAGATTTCGTCCCCTTGTTCATTAGATATGGACAACATTGTGCAGACAAAGAATATGCAACTCTAATGCAAGTTATTCCTACATCCTATAGAGAAAAAGTTGAGGTGATCGATGTCTCTGATATTTTTAAGTACTCTCATTCGAGATTTATTCGTCCGGCTAATTTGTGGAAGGAGCCGATTAATGCTGATGATTTATATATACCATATCGAAATGTTTTATTATTGACTATAGCATCATCTTTTGCCCAATCACTGGGGCTTAATCGGGTCTATTCTGTATTTATTAATAGTAATCATGCTAAAGAAATTGATTGTTCTGCAGATTTTTTTGATAAGTTAGAAGATTTATTATCAGAATATGGAGCCGTGAAAATTTGCATGCCTTTTCGTGATATGTCTAAATATGAGGTTGCTAAATTAGGAATAGACTTAAAAGCTCCTATTGCAAGTACTTTCTCTTGCCAGGCATCACCAACTGTTCCCTGTGGCGCTTGTCCCAATTGTGTAGATAGATTAAATGCTTTAAAGCAGTTAGAAATCGAGTTCGCGCAAGGCCATGAATGATTTAATATTGGCTCGTAAGTTAGCAAATTATATAAACCAAGATGAGAGGTTTATATATGTAGCACCGCCTTGTTGCCCATATGGCAACCATATGGGAGCATTGTTGGCTGATGTAATATTGCAATCGGGGTTAAACTATGAAACCGTTGTGTACCCCCGTGTAAAACATATTTTGCTCAATTATCCGGAAGCCAAAACAATTAATGATATACAGAAGATTGTTCTTACTTCTGGTTATGCGCAATTTCTACAATGGCATCATCAGACTAAAATCAATCGTTTTCATGATTTGTTGTTTTTTTTCTCAAGTCAA
Source organism: Paludibacteraceae bacterium (assembly GCA_045627765.1). Taxonomy (GTDB): domain Bacteria; phylum Bacteroidota; class Bacteroidia; order Bacteroidales; family Paludibacteraceae; genus Colicola. The sequence continues at coordinate 11,501 of JAZQOG010000058.1, forward strand.
GGTGTCAATACAACTTCAGAATTAAGGCAATATTTGCAAAAATCAGATCGTCGCATGGATATGCTGAGCATAACAGGTGTCGGCAATAAGACCTATGATTATTTGTTAAGATTATTGGGGTTTGATGCCGTGGCTGTTGATCGTCATGTCTTCCAATATGTGGAGAGAGTAGGAATCTTTACCCATGACTATTTACAAGTTAAATCTATAGTAGAATGTGCGGCTGATTTGTTGAATATTCCAAGACGTACAATGGATTATAGTTTATGGCATTCCTTGACGACTAATAGAGATTCACAGTGTGAAATAAATTTTTTAGATTAAAGACTTATTTGCATTCTCTTGTGATAGACATAGCATATTCGCACATTCCATTGCCACTATCTTGTACGATGGTGGCGAGGTTTTTTGTTGAGAATGTGGAAAAAATGAGGGAGATTGAGAAAAAAGTGAAAAAAAATTTTGGACGCCGCCTGCGTAACCATCCGATAAAGTACATATTATAAAAGTGATATTATTAGTAACGGCTATAGTCCAGTAGGATTATAGCCGTTATTATGCTGTGATTGATAGTTAGTAAGATTTGTATTTTTTGTAGCTTATTCAGTTGCTATTATAGCTTCCGGATGTTGTAATATCCACTTATGAGGTAATAGTTGCACTAATTGTTTATGCGATTAGATAAAACGGAATATGTCAGGTCTCTTACTCGCTGCTATTGAAAAATAGTGGCGATTTCCACTATAAATTCGCAGAAAATGCGGTTTTTTCTTGCGTATGTAAAAAAAAAGTTGTACCTTTGCAGCGTGAAACTGCAAAAGTGGTCAAGACAAAATGGAAGACAATCAGTTGACACCAATAGCCAAAGGGCTTCGTTACCTTGAATATAGAGGATGGACTGACCTTATAGATCCTCGTTGGACAATAGACGTAAAAGAAGAGTTAGAAAAATCGGGGTTAGAATTGACCGAAGAAGAGATCTTAGAGGTATGCCGATTGTGTTTATCACCGCATCCTGATTGGAATACGAAAGAGCGTCTAACTATAATTGATTGGCCTACATTACAAGAACAGATATTTAATGCAATCCGTTTTGATGGCTTTACAAAGCATACGTTGGAATTAATTGATAACTATACAAGCGATATTCTCAATGGAAGAACAAATTTTACTCAATTCAATTTACAAGAGCATGCAGGAATCTGCTCGGCAGATTCGGTGCTCATTGGGGCGTACACCGTCGCATGCTACGCGAGAAGAAGCTTTAGCCCAGGTTATAATGTTGCAAAAGGCGAAAGAAACCCAGCAAATTGGGAGATAGATGAAGCACAAGAGAAGTGCGTTCAGCAATGGGCTGAAGCTAAAAATCTTTGGTTCCCAAACTCGAAAACAATTCTCTCCGTTTCTTTTGGCCCGATGATTGCCCAAGGAGCAGAAGCTAAAGTTTATTATAAAGCAGGAGAAACATCTGTAATTAAAGAGCGAACTTCGATTTATTCCACCTTGGGAAGAGCCTTTGAAGCAATAATATTGCATAATACGCTTTTCCCGGAAACGCAAATGAGAGTGATTGGATTTACTCGCGATTCGGATGGGCTGTTTAGAACTATTTTGACGCAACCGTACATTGAATGCAAACGACTTGCTACAAAGGAGGAAATAGACGATTTAGTTGCAAATAAGGGCTTCCGCGACAATAGGGGAGGAAAGGGTGTGAACTATATTTCCGATCGGTTATATTTGGAGGATATGCATCCTGCCAATGTTTTTATTGATAAGGAGTCCGAAACCCCAATTTGTATTGATTGTATCGTAAAATTTGTTAAACCATAGCCGCCTCTCATCGTGGATGTTTTTTGAACTAATAGGAAAAAATGGATAGATTTTACAAAAAAGTGAAAAAAAATTTGCGTATATGAGAAAAATATTGTAATTTTGCAGCGCAAAACTGCAAAACTTATGGAAATTAATCATGTTAAGTATTGGTTGGAGTTAGCTGATTGATTATTTCTAAAACAGAAGAACTACAGACATGGATAAAAAGCAAGTTATAGAAATTGTAACGGAATATAAAAAAGCCGTATTAGCTATTTATAAGGATGCACAAGTATATCTTTATGGCTCTTATAATAATGGGTCTGCGCGTAAAGATAGTGACATTGATGTGGCCGTTATTATTCCTCATCGAACAGGCGACTGGTTTGAGGAGGTACCTCCTTTGTGGAAAGCTTCAAGACAGATCAATTCTTTAATTGAACCTGTGTTGATGGAAAAAAACGAACATTCTCCTTTGTATGATAATGTAATGCGTACAGGTTTAATTATCTAGATAAACCAGAGTAAGTTAGTTCCTTCACTCGCTGCTATTGAAAAATAGTGGCGATTTATTATTATCGTTCCCATCGATAGCCCTATCGGAAATAACCTTAACAAACTGCTATGCCAACAACCATTTTGGCACAGCGTTTGCTTTTTGTATAGTACCGGAGACGGGATAGACGATAGGCTAGCGCGCACCCTACACCTCTACTCCTCTACTCCCCTACACCCAAATATTACTAACATTAAAAAAAACAAACAACAATGAAAACTTTTCAACACAAATCCCTTTTGGCACTTGTTGCCTTATTGTTCCCCTTCACCGCTTGCACGAAAGCACTGAACGTCGATAACACGCCCATCCCGACATTGGACATCAACCGTTACCTCGGTCACTGGTACGAGGTGGCTCGCTTTGATCACCGCTTCGAACGCGGGTTAGACAACAGCACCGCCTATTACACCTTCAATGACGATGGTACCGTCCGCGTAGAGAACACCGGTTGGACCGGCTCCGATTGGAAGACCTCCATCGGTAAGGCTAAGACCACTGACCAGCCCGCCTTGCTGCGCGTGTCGTTCTTTGGTCCGTTCTTTAGTGATTACCGCGTACTGATGCTGGACGATAACTATCAGATGGCGCTGGTAGGCGGCAGTAGTGATAAGTATTTATGGATACTCTCTCGCACTCCGGACCCCGATGGAGTGTTATTAACCAAGGTATTAAAAGAAGCTGAGCGTCGGGGGTATAATACGAATCTGCTGCTCTGGGTCAGCCAGGACCTGAATAGGCAGTAGACGATGCCGCTCAGTAAGTTTGTTAAATTTTTCTCGCCGGCGGGAGTATTCCTGCCGGTTTTTTCGTGCAATTTTGCAAATAAATTTGCATATATGGAAAAAAAGTTCTACCTTTGCACTATGTCTCGCTTTTTTGTATATATCATCATCTTTTTCTGCATATTCATCATCGTGGGGATGCACGCGTTTTATGGCATTGTGGTATGGGTTCAGAATATTCGTCAGAAGGCAAGACCGCAGTACTTACCTTACGCCATCGTGACAATCATAGGTATCGTCTTCACTCTCAGCGCCATCAGTTACGGCTACTACATCGGACGGTGGAAACTGGAGAAGAATAGGGTAGAACTGACGTACTCCTCGCTCCCTGCGGTATTTGATGGATACAAGATTGTCCATCTATCCGACTTACATCTCAGTACGTTCATTGAGCATGAGGAACAGCTGCAACGTATCATTGATAGTGTGAACACCGCTCAGCCGGATCTCATCTGCTTTACAGGAGACCTAATATCGCTCGATACCTCAGAAATACGACCGCTAGTACCGCTACTGAAAACGCTCAGAGCCAAGGATGGTATCTATTCCGTATTGGGCAATCACGACTTTATGCCCTACGGGCGAGAGAGACCGAACTACGACAGCGTCGCGGCCGTGATGACGCGACTCGAGACCGAATGGCTCGGATGGCGAGTGCTGAATAACGAACATGTAACCATCCATCGCGGCGAGGATAGTATCACGATCGCGGGATGCATGAACTGGAGCGACTTACTTTTTCCCTTCTATAGCCGCAAAAAACATCCGCCCTTGCAGATGGGCGACCTCGATAAGGCCCTAGAGGGTTCAACGGGTTTCCGGCTCTTGCTGACGCACGATCCGAGTCAGTGGCATGAGCAGCTGCTCAACGCGGGACGAGACGATGTGGCGCTCACGTTGAGCGGGCATACGCATTGTGGTCAGATGAGGGTAGGGAACTGGACACCGGCGAAGTGGTTCTTTGACGAAGTGCGTGGGCTTTATACTTCAACCAGCTTCTCTACTTCTCGACCCCTCTACTCTCCTACACTTTACGTCAACACAGGTTTGGGTTGTACCGCTCCGTTTCGATTGGCTGTACCGATGGAAGTGACAGTGATTGTCCTTCGTCGGTAAAACAAAAAAGATTCCGCAGTTCTTTATTATGCTTGTGCCGCAGGTGCAAAAGAAAAATAGTGGCGATTTTTCTTATTATCGTTCCCATCGATAGCCCTATCGGAAATAACCTTAACAAACTGCTGTGTCAATAACCATTTTGGCACGGCATTTGCTTTTTGTATAGTACCGGAGACGGGATAGACGATAGGCTAGCGCGCACCCTACACCTCTACTCCTCTACTCCCCTACACCAATAATAGTATTAACCAATTAAAACAACACAACTATGTTACCTATTATCAAACGTTCCGAGCCGAGTCGCTTTAGCGATTGGTTCACCGATTTCTTCAGTGAAGGTTGGCCTAATCTCCGTACCGCGGCATTATCCGAACCTGCTATTAACATCTCCGAAGATGACCAACATTACCACATCGAATTAGCCGCCCCCGGGCGCAGTAAAGAGGATTTCTCTGTTTCGATTACTGACCACAACACGCTGCTCGTCAGCCTGGAGCCGAAAGACGAACAGAAGGAACCAAAGGATTGCAACACCGATGAGTGCCGTTACCTCCGTCGCGAGTTCAATTACCGTAAGTTCGAGCAACAGATCCTCTTGCCGGAGGATATTGACCGCCAAGGTATCCAAGCGAAGATGCGCCACGGCGTACTACGCATCACTTTACCAAAGCAGGAGCAAGATCCCAAGTCCGATTTAGTGCAGGAGATTAAAGTGGAATAGAAAAATATTAGATAAATTGGAGCATATAAGGTCTCTTGGTCGTCACTATCGTTGGATAGTGGCGATTTTTTATTATCGTTCCCATCGATAGCCCTATCTTTTTATCTCCCGCGGATTACGGAAGTAAATCCAACCTCGCTTGACGGCGGGCGAGTTCGGCGGCAGGAATGTCGCGACGCCAGTCCATGTCTATCTTTTTAATCCAGTCTTCGCAAATATGGATATTCCTATCCTTCACTAATTCTTCACAAAAATGATCCCTTCTTTCTGTGTATCGATTGAAAGAAGGGTGTTTCTGAATTAATAAGTTAATGTACAAATGCTCTAATTGGGCATCAGTGATAAACCCAAGCAGATAAAGTTTCTTAAAAGCCTTTAATAGGGCTTTACTTCGTAATAAATCAATCTTTTTCATAAGTGTAAAAATTTGAAATTGCAAAGATACACAATTTTTTCCGATTGCTAAAGGAGGAAAAAAACTCCTTTGGTATGTCAAAAAAAAGCCGTACCTTTGCAGCGAATTTCTTATTTCGCAAATAAATGCTCAAACGATTATTTCAAGAAAAACACGATTATGGAACAGTTTCATTACTTACAAACAGTCGACTCGTTCACTCCGCAGGGGTGGATGAGGATGTGCTTGGGACTAACAAACTTTAAGGATGTAGCCGCGTACGCCATCATCTTCGGGCAATCCCAAGCGCGAAACATGACCGGTGAGGAGGTGCGACAACATATCGCCGAATGGCTCGATATAACGCCACACTACGCTCTGCGTATCATCAATCGACTCATCAATGCCGGATTGGTTGCCTGCCACATCGAAGTGCTCATCGGGAACAAACGACTGCGTCGCTATCGCGTGACACAGAAGTACCAAGAGTGCATAAAAAAGCACTTCCGGACACTGCAGGCTCCCTGCGCGGGCGATAAGAGTATTGTACCTATAATAGAGGTCGAGGAGCCCGCTTTGATTATGGAAAATAATAATAACAATATTGGGAGTAGAGGAGTAGGGTGTAGAGGAGTAGGGTTAAGCGACGAAAACCTGTTTGTAAAGCCGAGTGTTGCGGAAATAATCGCTTATTGTGCTCAGCGGGGAAACGGGCTTGACGGGGCGTATATCTGGAACTACTATGAAGCTAAAGGGTGGATGGTGGGGAAGAGTCCGATGAAGGACTGGCAGGCCGCTGTGCGGACGTGGGAGCAGAAGGCGAAAGCCCGCCGAGCATCGACAAAGCAACTAAAAGCCCTAACCGAAATAAACAATGCCTAATGGAACTCAATCATTTAAGTATCTATCAAAACGATAGACCCGCTACTAAGGCGGAAATCAAACAAGCGTGCGCCACGCTGTCCATCAACTTCACTGACCAAACGGACGGTTTCTGGACCGAACTCATCAAAGCCCTCGTGGAGGAAAAAGTCGGCTACCGTTGGCTCACCGAGATGACAAACCATACGTTGCGTTTCTATCCGTACCACCGGCTCTGTATCTTCGATACCCTCAAGTACGATAAACTCATCCACACCCTCACGTGGGCGGAACTGGACGAGATGCTCAAAGCCGGTCGGCAAGCCGAACTGGGACTCCTCGCCGACGGCGACCACGAGTGGGTGGTGCTCAAAGCCGAAGTGACGCCTTACGGCTTCCGCGTACGCGATTTTCAAGGTTATAACTACTCTTATCCTCCCGAATATGCGTTATGATTTATCGATAGAACAAGTGGTGCTCGGGGCACTCATGATTGATGCCTCCGCCTACGAGCATATAGCCGATATCCTGCCCGCCCATTACTTCTACGACCCGCGGCATAAGGCTATCCTCGCGGCCATCGAAGACCTCAGTCGTCACGACCGCGCGATCGATATCACCACCGTAGCGGAGCGGCTGCGCTCTCGCGGGACCTTGGACGAAGCCGGCGGAGTCAGTTACCTCGTGGATATCACCCACCGCGTGGGCAGTACGGCGCACCTGAGCGACCATATCGCCGTATTGCGCGAGAAAGCGGTGGCGCGTTCGATAGAGCAGATAGGCTCTGCCCTCGTACACAATGCGCAGGACGAGAAAGTGGATATCGAACCTTGCATCGGAGCCGCGGTGGACCAACTGGAAGACCTTCAGCACGATACCGAACTCGAGCACGCCGAGCAGATTAGTCCTATGCTCGATGAGGCGTATAAAGTGATTGAGGAAAACCGCAATAAGCCCGATGGAATTACCGGTATCCCGTCCGGATTTACGGAGGTGGATAAACTCCTCGGCGGATGGCAGAATAGCCATATGATCATCATCGGTGCCCGTCCCGCGATGGGTAAGACCGCGTTGGCGCTGAGTATGATTCGGTATATGGCGGTGGAGAAAAACATCCCCTGTGCGTTCTTCTCGGTGGAGATGAGTGCAATGGATATTATGATGCGCCTCACCTCCATGCAGACGCAGATAGGGGGCGAGCGGCTGATACACGGTCGGCTCAACGAACTCGACATGTCCTCCGTGCGCAGCGCCCAATTGGTGCTCGGTCGCGCACCGATATACTTGATGGAGAAAGGTGACCTAAACATCCGCAAACTCAGCGCAGAAGTGAAGCGCCTCGTACGGCAGCATCAGATTCAGTGCGTGCTCGTGGATTATATCCAACTGATGGAGGACAATAACGGCAATCGCAACCAGACCCGCGAGAACGAGGTGAGTCGTATCTCGCGCGGGATCAAAGTGCTGGCGAAGAAAGTGCATATCCCCATCATCGCCCTCGCGCAGGTGAACCGCAATGCTACCTTCGGTGCGGAGGTGCGTCCTCCGCGGCTGGAGGACTTGCGTGAGTCGGGGTCGTTGGAGCAGGATGCCGATGTGGTTTGTTTCATCCATAGGCCCGAGTATTATAAGTACCACAACCGCGACCAAACCACCCTTGCGGAGGGGAATAGTAAGCCCGGACTCACGAAGTTCATTATCGCTAAGAACCGCCACGACCCGACCGCCACTATTACTCTACAGTTCCGCCACGGATTGGCGCAGTTTGGTAACCCGCCGGAGGAGTGGAAGGACCCCTCCCGACCTCCCCTCATAAGGGAGGATGGCAGAGAGGCGGAAAGGCGGATGGGCGGAGAGGCGGAAAGGTCGAAAGGTGCGTTTGCGCATAACAATATGCTATGGTTAAAGCCGATGGATACGGACATATTGGATTATGTGGGTACGCACTTTGATAAAGTGGTGACGGTGGAGGATGGGATGATTAGCGGCGGATTAGGTTCGGCTGTATTGGAATATTTTGCGGATAAGGGATATAAGGCGAGTGTTACCCGTTTGGGTATCCCGAATACGTTTGTAGAACATGGCTCTACGAAGGAATTGTATCAAATGCTTAAATTAGATAAAGAAGGTTTATGCGAATCATTATTGCAGGTGCTGGAGAAGTAGGCACACATTTGGCCAAGTTACTCTCCCGCGAGAACATGGACATCACACTCTTGGACGAGAGTCAAGAACGGCTCGGTACTTTAGAAACGACGTACGACATCATGGAGCGTTTAGGTAATGCCACCTCTCTTCATGACTTGGAGGGGGCCGGTGTCAAGGATGCGGACTTATTCATTGCGGTCACGCCTGAAGAAACGACGAATCTGACGGCTTGTATCTTAGCCAATCAGTTAGGAGCGAAGAAGACGTTGGCGCGTATTGATAACTACGAATATCTATTGCCGGAGAATCGTCCTATTTTTAAGAGTTTGGGATTGACGCACCTCATTTATCCGGAGGTTTTGGCAGCCAACGAGATTTGCGAATCGTTAAAGACCAACTGGTTGCGTTATCATATCTCCTTATGCGATGATACTTTGGAGTTATGTGTAGTGAAGGTATATGACGGAGCGCCTGTGATTGGTCACGCCTTTGCGTCGGGATATTTCAGTCACGGCCGCTACCGTGTAGTAGCCATCAAGAGGAACAGCCACACATTGATTCCGACAGGATCGGACGCTATTGAGCCCGGCGACTTAGTGTATGTTATGTGCATTAAGGAGGAGATGGATTATATGCGAGAGGAGTTTGGTAAGACGGAGCGCGAGATTAAGAATGTCTTTTTTATCGGAGGCAGTCGTATTGCGCAAAAGGCGGTGCAGCAGTTGCCAAGTTCGATTAATGTAAAGATTTTTGAGCATAACAAAGATATCTGTTATCGTTTGAGCGAGAAGTTAGAGCACGCACTCATCATCAATGGGGATGCCAGTGATATGGAGATGTTGCGCGAGGAGGGCATTCAGGATGCCGATGCGGTAGTAGCGGTAGCGGATAAGAGCGAAGCGAATATCTTTGCCTGTCTGGCTGCCAAGCGTTTTGGTATTCGCAAGACGATTGCCGAAGTGGAGAATATCGATTATATCCCTATGGCCGAAGGTTTGGATATCGGTACGGTACTGAATAAGAAGATGATTACCGCCAGTTATATCTACCAACTCCTGTTGGATGCCAGTGTGCTCAATGTCCGCAATCTCACCAATGCGGATGCGCAGCTAGTGGAGTTTAGGGCGATGCCCGGCAGTCGCATCACGCGGGGCAAGATTCGCAACATGCGTTTCCCGAAGAATGTGAATATAGGAGGTATCGTTCGTGCAGGCGAAGGTATTTTGGTTAATGGGGATACGGAGGTGATGGAAAATGACAAGGTAGTGGTTTTCTGCAAGAGCGATGTGATTCGTCAATTAGATAAATTCTTCAAAGAATGACGAGAGCGTTTAATTTAAAGATTATCTTCCGTACGATGGGAGCGTTATTGCTCTTTGAGACGTTGTTTAT
>JAZQOG010000059.1:0-5080 GCA_045627765.1 Paludibacteraceae bacterium
TGAAAGCATCTAAGCGCGAAGCTAGCTCCAAGATTAGATTTCCATTGAGGGTCGTTGTAGACTACGACGTTGATAGGCTGCAGGTGTATAATGGTGACATAAAGCCGAGCAGTACTAATTGCCCAAAATCTTTTTCTAAAACAAAAATGCAATTCGCGGCTTGATCGCAGAATTGCGGTTAGTTTTTCAAAAACTAACGCTCGTATTGCTTTTACGTCATGCGTCAACACTATAGGGTTGTGTGTTGGGTTTCTCTAAACTCTAAACTCTCAACTCTCAACTATATTTAGGTGGTTATAGCGCTGAGGTCCCACCCCTTCCCATTCCGAACAGGGTCGTTAAGCTCAGCAACGCCGATGGTACTGCGTTTGTGGGAGAGTAGGTAGCCGCCATTTTCAGGAGCTCGAGGAAACTCGGGCTCCTTTGTTTTTTTTCAAAAAATCGCAAATAAATTTGCGTATATCAAAAAAAAGTCGTACCTTTGCACTCGCAATTGGTAATGGAAGCAGGTGAGAAGCCTGCACAGACCCGCTGCTGTGATTCTCAATAGGGAGATTTGATATCTTAAGTCACTGAAGATGAGACTACCGGTATAGGTAGTGAACACTTTGGGAAGGCTACAAATCATCACTGAGATAAGTCAGAAGACAACCACTTGCATGTTGATTCTTCCTCTGGGACTAGGACAGAACAATGGAAAAGAAAAGGTTTTCAATATGGCTTATTGTCGTTGTGGTGTGCCTTTGGCCCTCCATCGCTTGCTCCATCTCTACAGCCGAACTCGATAGCCTCCGCTCCCTCTTTAATCTCGACGAAGTCGAAGTGGTTGCCAATCATCAATCATCAATCATCAATAACCCATTGGGTGTTCTATCTTCTCAGACCCTTTCGGGCATAGCCTTAGAGGCGTTACAAGCTCAATCTGTTGCAGACGCCATCCGTTATTTTAGCGGTGTACAAGTCAAAGACTATGGAGGTGTAGGGGGACTCAAAACCATTGATGTACGGGCTATGGGAAGCCAACATGTAGGCGTCTTTTATGACGGCATTGAGATAGGTAATGCACAAAACGGAACCGTCGATTTGGGTAAGTTCTCGATGGACAACATGGAGTCGATCAGTCTCTATCACGCGCAACCAACGCAAGTCTTGCTTAGTGCCAAGGAATATGCGTCCGCTTCAACCGTCTATTTGCGCACCCATCGCCCTCAATTTGATAAAGGCAAGACTTACAACGTCAGTATCGGAATGAAAGCAGGTGCTTTCGGTCTCGCTAATCCGTCTCTTCGTTACGAGCAACGTTTGGGTAATAACTTTTTCCTTTCTACCCATGCCGAATACTTTTATTCCACCGGTCGCTATCATTATGATGGCGGAATCCGCCAAAATGGCGAAATACAAACGGCACGCGCCGAACTGGCGCTCTATGGTCTATTGCCTTACGGAAACTGGCAAGTACGAGGATACTACTACTATTCTACGCGCGGAATCCCACGCGCGATAATAAGGAATGTGCACACGAGTGACGAACACCAATGGGACCGGAATGCGTTTGTCCAAGGCTCGTTAGAGCATTCGTGGGCATTGCCTTCCTTAACCGATGGCGGAACATTTCGACTGGCGGTTAAAGGCAAATATAGCAACGATTACTTGCGGTATTGTAATCCCGATACCACCCGCTACGCTTTTGATGAACGATTTACGCAGCAAGAGGCATACCTCAGTGCTGCGTTGCAGTACGATATCTTCTCATGGTGGGATATCCGCCTCAGTGGCGATTATCAGTACAATAATCTCCAATCGAGTAAGATAGGTATGGAGCATATAGATCGCCATAGGGGCTACGTGGCACTCGCTACGGACTGGCATTATAAATGGGTTCATGCCAACCTCGCAGGAGTAGGGCAGTTTATAGAAAGTTCGCACTTCTCGCCTTCAGCGATGGTGGGAGTACAGCCCATCCTCAAAGAGGATTGGTTCCTCAGTGCTATGTACAAGCAGAACTATCGTATGCCCTCTTTCAATGACCTTTATTATGGGGAAGTGGGTGTCTCTAACCTCCGCCCCGAGAATGCCCATCAGTTAGAACTCTGTACGGATTATGCGAAGGTCTTTGCTTTTGCTCCGAATAGTTCGCGAGGTATGCGCAGTGTTACGCTTTCGATGGGCTTGGCCGGGTTCTATAACCGCATCACCGATAAGATTGTTGCCCTTCCGAAAGGAAATACGCAGTTCCGCTGGTCGATGTTGAACATCGGTGAGGTCGAAGACAAAGGGTGCGAAGCGAAGGTGGGACTGGTGCTTGCACTGCCTCAACAGGTTGAACTCGCTCTCAATGGAAACTATACCTACCAACGAGCACAAGACAAGTCCGACCCCAAGGATATTACCTATAATGGTCAGATCGCCTATATCCCCGAACACTCGGGTTCGGCATTGGCTCGACTGACGTGGCGAGGACTGACATTGAACTACGCGTTTACGTATGTGGGCGAACGCTATACGGGGTCTGTCAATTCAAAGAAACATCATCTCGATGCATGGTCCACCCACGATATATGTGTGGGATATACATGGCAATTTGCGAAGAATCCAAAAAAACTGTATACAGGATTAGAGTTTAACAATTTAATGAATCAACATTATGAAATTATCAAAAATTACCCTATGCCGGGGTTTAATGGCAAGCTTATTATGCGGGTGGATTTTTAGTGGATGCCACCCGAAAACGGAACCTCAACCCGAAGTTCTTGCAGAAAATGTAGAACACGTATGTGATGCAGAATCAGGCGATCATGCCGGTTTCTTTGTGCTCAACGAAGGGATGTGGGGAGCGAATACTTGTTCCCTCGATTTCTTCGATTTTGCTACGGGCAATTATACCCATGACCTCTTCGCTCACGCTAATCCCGAGATGACAGAAGGATTGGGCGATGTGGGTAACGATCTCGTTGTTTATGACCAACGCGTTTATGCTGTCGTTAATGCGTCCAACCTCATCGAGGTCATGGACTTGCAGGGGCGTCATATCGGGGCGGTTCAGGTGACTAACCCGCGTAACCTTGTTTGTAAAGACGGGTTTGGTTATGTCTCGACCTACGTCAATTATGTGTATAAGTTCGATCTCAACACTTTACGGATTACAGACTCTTGTCGTGTAGGGAATCAGCCGGATGGGCTGGCTATCGTGGGCAATGAACTGTTTGCTGCCAATTCGGGTGGTTATCTCTATCCATCGTACGATAGCACGCTCTCTGTGGTCGATCTCTCCTCGTTCACTATGACTGAGAGTATCAAGGTCTTTCCCAACCTCTTTCAGATAAAAGCTGATGGTTATGATCAGTTGTGGGTTGTTGCTCAGGGAAACTTTGCTGATATCCCTTCGCATCTGTGCTGTGTAAATGCTAAGACGCATCAAGTAATCGATACGATAGATATCCGCGTGAACGACATCTGGTTGGATGGAGACCATCTCTATGCTATCGCTTCCGGTTCGTTCCAAGTGGTGGATGTCACCACCCGTCAGGTGGTGAACGAGCAGTTCATCACCGACGGAACGGAGACGGATATACAGACCCCATACGGGTTATTGGTACACCCGACGACCAAGCGTATCTATATCTCTGATGTGCGCAATTACGCATCTGCAGGACGTTTGTATTGCTATTCACCCGATGGAAAACGGCTTTGGACGGTCTTCACGGACGATATTCCGGGGCATTTGACATTGATGAAATGATGAAACGAGTAATCTGCATAGTAGTGTGCGCCTTGGTGCTCTGCGCCTGTGGCAAGTTCCGCCCACGATGCACAATGCACGATGCACGATGCACTAACCCCCGCGTGGCGGTGACGTCGGCGACGCATGTGGGGTTTCTTGCGGCTTTGGACGCATTGGATTGCATTGTGGCGGTTGCTAATCCGCAACTCATTTACTCGTTGCCCAAGGACGCTAAGTATGTAGATATCGGTTCGGATCTTCAACCTAATATAGAAGCTTTATTGCTTGCTCAACCGGATGTGGTGTTGGTGACGGGGTATGGGACGCAAGAACCCTCGTGGTGGAAACAAGTGCGTGAGGCGGGGATTGCGGTAGTGGCGATTAATGAGTGGCAAGAGACAGATCCGATAGCGCGAGCAGGTTGGATTCGTGAGGTGGGGGCTATTGTTCATAAGGAGGCAATGGCGGATAGTATCTTTCAAAATAGCCGTTGGTTATATGATTCTATTGCCGCCTTGTCTCCCCTTACCTACGGTCCGGCTTTAATGTCGGGTCAGTCTTTTCGAGGGACGTGGTATGTCCCTACCGGTCAGTCGTTTATGGGGAAGATCTTCCAAGATGCAGGTGCTAATTATGCGTATATGAAGGACACTACACGTGGCAGCCTTCCTTTGTCTATTGAGCAGGCGTTGCTCACTTTTCACGAGGCAGATGTATGGGTAGGTGTGGATGTGCGTTCGATGGACGAACTAGCTGCCTTAGACCCACGCCATACGTGGTTTAAGGCGTATCAAAAGGGTAGGGTATATAACTATCTGAAGCGTTCTACACCTGCGGGAGCCAATGACTTCTGGGAGCGTGGTGTGGTCTGTCCCGACGAGATCCTCGATGACATTCGTCACGTCCTCTATCCCGACCCGAACTACGAGTTTCACTATCTGTTTTGCATATCCAATGCAGGGGATATGCAAAGGCAATGATGCTACGTAGATGCTACGTAGATGCTGCGCTACAGACCTTGCGAGGATAGTTTTGTATGCCTTGTTTTGTACGGTTTTAGGTTTACTCGTTTACGGGAATCGTTTCTTAATAATCGTATATTGTTGACTTGTTTACTAAAAAGGTTGACGATATGAGATGCGAGGAGCATCTCGGCCCACCCGACCTGAGGGTAAACAACTAAAAATTGAGGCGATTAGCCGAGCCCTAAATTTTTTTAAAAAAATATTATCAATCGTTTTTTGTGTCATAATATTCCTCTCTATTGTACCAACGAGCTGCCGGAATAATGGTTGGATCGTTCCTATAAATCGACATTGGAGTTGCATTCTGTAGGCTCATGTGAGGGCGCACATTATT
>JAZQOG010000060.1:0-20720 GCA_045627765.1 Paludibacteraceae bacterium
TGAGCCAGCGTGACCGCAAGGGTCGCGCCATTCTATGCTCGTGCTATCTCCTCCGTGTGGGGACACGTCGGGCACTTCGCTCGGAGCGCGTTCCGTCGCGCTCCTTCACGTCTGCCGAACGATATTTATTTTAGTCTTGCCGATAATGCTTGAGGACTTCTTCGTGTATCCCAAACATCAGCGATGTAAATCACCCCATCCTCAATATAATAAATAATCTTACTAAATTGATGAATAGCGATGCTACGATAATGTTTGTTTCTATGGCTAAGCGACTCCTCGTAGGCTGCTACTAATGGATTAGTGGTTAATGTATCCATCTAGGAATCAGTTAATTCCGAAAAATCCAAAAGAGCGCGGACACCGAAAGAGTCAAAAATATAGTTAGCAATGTCTTGCCACGCTTCCTCTGCTAAAGGCGACCACTCTATTCTCATTGCGCAATCAATCCGTTTACAAAGTTATGACGATGTTGGCGAGCAATAGGCTCTTGAATACCCATATTTGCAGCAAAAGCCTCTTCCGATTGATCTAAGCGGTGGTTAATCTCTTGCTGGGAATACGGATGCATAGCCGTTTGAACATTTTGAGCATTACGTAACAAACGAATATACGCAAATACACTATCTACAGCTTTTGCATCACTCATCATTGGTCCCATAACATTAATGAATTGTTCGCTCAACGCGGCTTGTGTGGCACTCATACTTAAAGAATTTTATGTTTCGGCTGCAAAGGTACGGATTTTTTTTGATATATGCAAATTTATTTGCAAATTTTATCGCAACCGAATAAAAATCTTGTACATCCTACGAAGTGGTCGCGATACAAAAAGCACGTAGGCGGGTGCTTACGTGCTTTGATTATTTTCTTAACTTACATCTCGTGAGAGATGGA
The DNA here is from genome assembly GCA_045627765.1 of Paludibacteraceae bacterium. GTDB lineage: Bacteria > Bacteroidota > Bacteroidia > Bacteroidales > Paludibacteraceae > Colicola. The sequence goes on from JAZQOG010000060.1 coordinate 898, forward strand.
CTATTTACATCTCCCAGTGCTCAAGAGTTTGGGTGAGGGCATCGAAGTTCTTAGCCTTAGCAGTGGTGTGGATTTCATCAATCTGCTTGTTAACTGCCTCGTTATAAGTTTCCGCTTCTACATCGCGGATAACACCCAATGCAATCGGCAATTCAGGCACTGCTTCAGCGTTCTTCACATCCGTGAACTTCTCTTGTCCCATGAGCGCGAGCATACGATGTAAAGTAGGATCCTCCATCTTTGCGTCGTGTACGAGTACGCGAGGATCGTCAGCCGGAACAACGATGAGTTGCGGGATAACGCCCTTCGAATAATCCAATGCCAAACCTTTATCTTTGTTAGCACCGAAGATCATCTTCTCACCGTGTTTGAGCACAATACTACGCTCTGCACGAGTCTCACGGTCAGCAATCCAACTATGGGTACCGTTATTGAAGATAACGCAGTTGACGAGGCACTCGATGACGCTGGCACCTTTGTGCTTGTTAGCTTCTACCATGCAATTGACGGTAGTAGGCATATCGACATCCAACGTACGCGCAAAGAACGTACCGCGTGCGCCAAGCACTAACTCAGCAGGAATAAACGGGCGTTCTACCGTACCAAACGGAGAGGACTTAGAGATAAATCCTTTCGGTGAAGTCGGGGAATATTGTCCCTTGGTCAAACCATAGATACGGTTATTGAACAAGCAGATGTTGAGGTCCACGTTACGACGAATCTCGTGAATAAAATGGTTACCACCGATAGCCAAGCAGTCGCCATCACCGGTCATCTGCCAAACATTGAGTTCGGGATGAGAGGTCTTGACACCCGTAGCGATAGCACCCCCACGACCATGGATAGTGTTGAAACCGTAGGTATTCAAGTAGTGAGGCATACGGGACGAACAACCAATACCGGAAATAACGACGGTGTTATAAGTAGGCACACCTACTTCTGCCATTGCTTTTTGTAAAGCCATACAAATGGCGTGGTCTCCGCAACCCGGGCAGAAACGTACATATTGATCACTTTTGAATTGACTTGCTTCCATGATTATAAGGCTTTTACAGATTTAACAATATCTTCTACTTGGAACGGTTGCCCCTTCATACTATTGACTTGCAGCAGGTTAACGCCACTCACTTTCGAGCGCAGCAAGGTGGCGAACTGACCATTATTCAACTCGCAAACGATGACGCGTTTGTAAGACTTGAGCACTTCGGCCGTGTTCTTAGGCAGTGGGTTGATGTAGTTAAAGTGAGCCATTGCGCAGCCCAGTTCATCAGCCGCAGCGTGGATATGACCTTCAGTCGAGCCCCAACCAACGAGCAGGGTGTCACTCTTCGCGTTACCCATCACTTTGAGTTCAGGAATCTTATTGGCTACTTGATCCACTTTCGCTTGACGAGCGAGAGTCATCTTCTCGTGGTTCTCGGGATTGGTGGAGATACTACCCTTCACGCTGTCGCGCTCCAGACCGATATTACGATGCTCATAACCTTCCATTCCGGGTGTTGCCCAGTAGCGGATGTTATTCTCATCGCGCAAAGAAACACTATATTTGCCTTTCAACTCCTCGGGAACACCTTGCGGTTTGATCTCAGGCAGTTCTGCCATCTTCGGAATACGCCACAGAGCCGTACCATTAGCCAGATAGGTATCCGTCAACAGAACGACAGGAGTCATATTCTCCAACGCAATCTTCGCGGCTTCGTAAGCAAATTGGAAGCAGTTAGCCGAGGTAGAAGCTGCCAGTACAACGGCAGGACATTCACCGTTACGACCATAAACGGCTTGCAATAAGTCGGTTTGTTCGGTCTTGGTGGGCAGACCCGTCGAAGGACCACCACGTTGTACATCAACTACAACCAAAGGAAGCTCAGCCATCACTGCCAAACCTACGGCTTCGGACTTCAGACTCAGACCGGGACCCGAAGTGGTCGTAGCGGCTAAGTCTCCTGCGAAGCTGGCACCGATAGCGGTACAAACACCGGCAATCTCATCTTCGGCTTGAACAACCATCACGTTTTGGTCTTTACGACCGGCGAGTTCGTGCATGATATCCGTAGCAGGCGTGATAGGATAAGAACCTAAGAACAGGCGCTTACCACATTTCTCGGCAGCAGCAATCAGACCCCACGCGGTAGCTTTGTTACCGGCGATGGAAGTGTAAGTGCCGTGAGGAAGGTCCTCGGAGGACTCTACTTGTATCGTTTGGATATTCAGAGCGAGGTTATTACCATAGTTAAAACCATCGGTCAACACTTTCACGTTAGGAGCAATCAAAGCGGGTTTCTTCGCGAACTTACCCTCTAAGAAATGGATAGCCTTGTCCATTGGGCGGTCAAACAACCAGCACACGATACCCAAAGCGAACATATTACGAGACTTGAGGATGGCTTTGTTGTCTAAACCACTGTCTTTGAGAGCCTCTTTGGTCAGTTGGGTCAAAGCCACCGGCACAATCTGAATGGATTCGGGCAGACCGAGTTCGGTGAAGACCTCTTCCATCTTACGCGTTTGGTAAAGGGCTTTCTCTAAGTCCTTGTCCGAGAAAGCATCGGTGTCGATGATAACGACTGCATTCTTCTTGAAGGTGCAGTCTTTCTCGTTGTACTGAGCACCGGCTTGGTTGAACTTACTACCTAACGTGCAGACTTTGAGGGCAGCTGCGTTCATTGCAACCAACACATCGGCTTTGTCACCGGGCGTATAAACGCCATTACCTAAATTTACTTGGAAACCGCTCACACCACCTAATGTTCCTTGTGGTGCGCGAATCTCTGCGGGGAAATCAGGAAGAGTGGAGATCTCATTACCTAAGATAGCACTCAACGAGGAGAACATGTTTCCCGTCAACTGCATTCCGTCTCCGGAGTCACCGCAGAACTTAATCACTACATTTTGTTTTTGCATGATAAAAGTTTTTGGTTAATATTTATGTTAACTTTATGTTTTTTGCTTTGTAAAAAAAGGAGGCATTTCACCTCCTTTTCGTACCCAGGGCCGGGGTCGAACCGGCACGGATTGCTCCACTGGTGTTTGAGACCAGCGCGTCTACCGATTCCGCCACCTGGGCTCGTTTTCTCAAAACGACGTGCAAAGATACTACTTTTATTTGGATTGTGCAAATATTTGCAAGAAAATTTATCAAAAAAAGTGATTTTTCTTACACAACACCGCTAAAGCCCATAAATGCCATAGCCAAAAGTCCCGCTGTGAGGAGTGCGATAGGTGTTCCTTGCATCGCCTTCGGAATGTTGTTTAAGGCGAGTTGTTCGCGAATACCGGCGAACAAAATCAAGGCAAGAGAGAACCCTAATGCGGTGGCAAAAGCAAACAACGTACCCGTCAACAACGTAGGCTCGGTTACCACACCTCCGACCATCGGCAGTTTATAGGTCCCGTTGGCTACCAAGATAGCCACACCTAACAAACAGCAGTTGGTAGTGATCAACGGTAAGAACACACCTAAAGCTTGATAGAGCGACGGAGAGATCTTCTTGAGGATAATCTCAATCATCTGCACTAACGCTGCAATGACGAGGATAAAAAGAATCGTCTGCAAGAACGCTACTCCCCAACGAACGAGCAAGAGGTTGAGTAGATACGTTACTATGGTCGCGAGAGTGAGTACGAACGTCACCGCAACTCCCATTCCTAAAGCCGTGTCAATCTTCTTGCTGACACCTAAGAAAGGACAAATACCTAAGAACTGACTTAGAACAATATTATTGACCAAAATGGCCGAGATAAAAATCAAGAAGTAAATCATTTTTTCATTCCTTTCTGTATAAGAGCCATCATATAAGCAAGTACGATAAACGCACCCGGAGCGAGAACGAAGATCAACATCCCGTAATGCTCGTTAACGATAGGCAGATTGAAAATATGTCCTGTTCCCAGTAACTCACGTACGGCACCGATAAGCGTCAGCGACAAAGTGAAGCCCAGTCCCATTCCGATACCGTCCAAAGCACTCATTCCGACCGAGTTCTTAGCAGCAAAAGCCTCTGCACGACCTAATACGATACAGTTCACCACAATCAGAGGAATGAACAAACCGAGCGTCGCATAGATAGACGGTACGTAAGCCTGCATCACCAGTTGGACGATAGTCACAAACGTAGCAATAACCACGATGAAAGCGGGAATACGCACTTTATCGGGGATAAGGTTTTTCAAAAGCGAGATCACCACGTTCGAGCAGATAAGCACGAACATCGTGGCCAGTCCCATCGACATTCCATTGATAGCACTCGTGGTAGTGGCTAAGGTGGGGCACATACCCAACACCAAGCCGAATGTCGGATTCTCTTTAAGAATACCGTTCGTTAATGTTTTGACTGCATTATTCATGACTCTCCTCCGTTTCTGATTTAATGGTGGCTCCGGCACAGCCATCTACTTGGGTGGCACCCGATTGTCCATCTACTTGTGGGGCTGCACTATTGATTGCTTCTAGGAACGCGCGGGAAGAGATGGTGGCAGCGGTGATAGCATCTACCTCGCCCCCATCTTTGCTTACCGTCAAGTTTCCTGCCTTACGACCGATGATGTTTTGACCGGGTTTGTCTGCGTTCTTAAACCACTCTCCGGCTTTATCACCCAGACCCGGTGTCTCACTATGTTCGAGGATCTCGTACCCTAAGATAGTACCATCGGGAGCGATACCTACCATCACTTTCATCGGTCCGCCAAAACCATTGGCTTCTACCTCAATGGCTTGACCCTCTTGACCATTAAGAACGGCTGCCTGGGCAGAAATCTTTGCCTGCAAGGCTTGGTCCTCTATACGCGTCTTTGTTAACATAAACACCCCTGCCAACGCTGCAGCAGCTACTACGGTAATCACGACTAAACTCATTACCATATTGGGAAATGTACTTTCTAATTTATTCATAATCGTATTATTTATTTTCGCCAAAACGAACCGGGCGAATCTTGTTTAACAAAGGAACGGTAGCGTTCATAATCAGGATAGCAAAGGAGACCCCTTCTGGATAAGCACCCCACGTACGGATAACCATCGTGATAACACCTATACCCACACCAAAGATAATCTTTCCCCAACCGGTCATTGGACTGGTCACATAGTCGGTAGCCATAAAGAACGCACCGAGCATCAGGCCGCCCGATAACAAGGTCGTTGCCATATAATGACACGTGTCTATACCTTCGGGTACGAGACCTGTCCAAGACGAGATAGCCGCAAAGACGGCTACGGTAACAAGGATACTTACCGGTATATGCCATGTGATGACGCGCGTGATAATTAATACCAATCCTCCGATGATAAGGGCGAAGGCACAAATCTCACCCATTGAACCGCCCATGTATCCGATGAACATGTGCCATAGATCGGGCAGTTGTTGTAAGGTCTCAGAGCTATGCGTCTTAATCGCAGTCTTCAATGCGGCAAGCGGGGTTGCTCCCGAAACGGCATCTACATATTGTGTCGCAAAACCTAATGGGCGAGGCCATGTGGTCATTTGTACAGGGAAAGAGATGAGCAGGAACACACGACCTACCAAAGCAGGGTTGAAGGGGTTTTGTCCTAATCCGCCAAAACTCATCTTACCTACTCCAATGGCAACGATCGCACCGATAACCACGATCCACCAAGGCAGATTAGCGGGCAGGTTAAAGGCGAGCAACAGACCCGTCAAGATAGCAGAACAATCCAACAGCGTCGGCTTCACTTTGAGAACGAACTTACTAATCACCCACTCGGTAAGAACACAAGCGGCAATACTGATGGCTGTGGTGATAATCGAGCTCCAACCAAACGAGCAGATAGACACGGCAAAGGCGGGAACTAATGCGATAATCACTATCAGCATATTTCGGGTCACACTATCTCCACTATGAACGTGTGGCGCCGGTGATACAATCAATGGTTTCATATAACTTTCAACTAATTAAACTCTAAACTTATAAACTATACGGCTACTCTAAACTCTAAACTCTCAACTATTTCTGGCTTTGGCGAGCACGGATGATAGCCCCCACTTTGCCCTTACTTAATCGGATATAGTCTAAGAGCGGACGATGACTGGGGCACGTAAATAGGCAGCAACCGCAATCGATGCAGTCCATCACGTTGTGCGCCTCTAACTCGTCCCACATCTCGTGTTCTGCATACTTGGCAAGCAGATATGGTTCCAGTCCCATTGGACAAGCGCTCAAGCACTTACCGCAACGGATACAGTTCTCGGGTTCCGTGCGACGGCTCTCGCTTTCGGGCATAAACAGCAGACCGCTGATGCGTTTGTTCGCCGGCATATCAATGCTATTCATCGCACGACCCATCATCGGACCGCCGCCGATAATCTTGCCCGTTGTCTCGGGGATACCACCTGCCAACGCAACCACATCAGCTAATGGCGTACCAAAACGGACTTGGTAGTTACCCGGATTGAGTAACTCTTTACCCGTTACCGTCATCACACGCGAGATAAGCGGGTGATTCTTTTGTACGGCTTGATAAACGGCATAAACGGTTGCCACGTTATCGACCACGGCACCCACTTCGATAGGTAGCGCTCCGCTTGGCACTTGTCGTCCGACACAAGCGTCAATGAGTTGTTTCTCACCTCCTTGCGGATACTTCAGTTTGAGAGGAATAACCTCGATACCTAATGTGCGGTTCGTCAGTTCTTTCATTCGGGCGATAGCATCGGGTTTATTCTTCTCGATACCAATGACTGCGCGTTGGATATTAAGGGCTTTGAGAAGAATCTGAATACCTATCACGATCTCCTCCCCATGCTCGAGCATAAGTTGATGGTCACACGTCAAGTACGGTTCGCACTCTACCCCATTGATTACCAGCACTTCCGCTTTCTTACCCGGAGGGGGCATCAGCTTCACGTGGGTGGGGAAACAAGCACCCCCTAAACCAACGATACCGGCAGCACTGATCTTATCAATGATCTCCTTACTACTTAACTTACACTCACGAACCACGGTCGGGGTGCGATCAATCTCGTCAAGCCACTCGTCACCCTCTACATCAATATAAATAGCGGGACCACGCATTCCCCAACCATCCACGTAAGTGTCAATCTTATTGATGGTACCACTATACGGAGAATGGATATTCGCACTCACGAACCCACCTGCTTTTGCCAGCAGTTCCCCTACTTTCACTTTCTGTCCTTTCTCCACAACCGGTTGAGCGGGAGCTCCTATATGCTGAATCAAAGGGATAACAGCGTGAGCAGGAAGACCACAATCGACTATCGGACGATGACTCGACCACTCTTTATTATCTTGCGGATGCACTCCGCCAATCTTAAAAGTCTTCATAACAACTTTAAACTAGTTAAACTCTAAACAACTCTAAACTCTAAACTCTAAACTTTCAACTCTCAACTTTCCTCGGAGGGAAATTGATTGCATGGATACTACCTGTCGGGCAAGCGGCTTCGCACTTGCGGCAGAGACGACATTTGCTTTCGTCGATATAAGCGAGGTTGTTCTCTACCGTGATGGCTTCAAACGTACACTCTTTCACGCACTTACTGCAACCGATACAAGCGTTCAAGCACGCCTTACGCGCGGGCGCGCCTTTATCCTTATTAACACATAGTACGACCATCCGACGACTCTTAGGTCCTTTGTTCCTTAGTTCGATGATGTGTCTTGGGCAAGTCTTAACGCAGTTCCCACAAGCCGTACACTTGTCTTCATCGACTACGGGCAGACCCGTTTGTTCGTCCATGGACAATGCACCAAACGGACACGCTTTGACGCAATCGCCACAACCTAAGCAGCCGTAGCCACAAGCCGTCGTTCCTACATAAAGTGCGTGCTCAATCTGACAGGACTGTGTGCCATCATATTGACTGGTACGAGGACGAGCCTCACAGGTTCCGTTACAACGGACAACCGCCACCTTGGGAGCCACCTCAGCGGCGGTCATTCCTAAGATGTCACCCACTTTCTTCATCGTGTCACTACCACCCACCGGACATAGTAGTCCGTCTAAACTGTCGGCTTTGACACAGGCTTCTGCCATCGCACGACAACCCGCAAAACCGCACCCACCGCAGTTCGCACCCGGGAGCACTTCTTGCACCTCGTCAATGCGAGGGTCTTCCTCTACCTTGAATTTCTGAGCCACGAAGTACAGCAGCACCGCAGCCACCAACCCCGTAACACCCAACACAAGCAGAGAGATAGTTAATAATTCCATAATCTTATTTTTTTATATTGTTTTTACACTGAAAATCCTTCTCTATCGGTTGCCTAAAAATATGCAGCACAATGTAATACACCCCCACTGCACAAAGGGCTATTGTCCCCACCAACGGCTCGTTGTCCAACACGCCTCCTAAGGCAACCACGACCCCAATCAGCAACACAAACGGCAACACGTATGCCATCACAACCGCTTTCCAACTCTGCTTACGAGGAATATCCCTCGCTTCGGGGGACTGACACACCTCGCGCATCTGACAAGCAGCACAGCCGGAGGATAACATTTCTTGTTGTTCTTTCGCCATTGCACACAAAATAACTCGCAAAAATACAACTATTTTTTGAAATGACCAAATAAATCTTCATTTTTATTCAAAAAATGGCGATATTTGGAAGAAAAATAGAAGAAAATACATATTTTCTTTGATTATTGAGAAATTTTTTGTACCTTTGCACGCTAATTTGATTTTTTTATTATGCCACGTCGTTCAACCTATTCAACATCTACGAACAATAAGTCCCAATCCATCAAAGTGGAGACGGAATCTTTTTTTGTACAAGTCAAGCAGTTTTTTATCAACCCTAAGACCCATTTCGTTTGTGGTCTTATTCTGTTGGCGATTGCTTTATTCGCTTTTATCGCTTACGCCTGCTATTTCTTCACGGGAGATAAAGATTTCTCGGTGTTGATGATGGGACACACGGACCGTATCGCGGCTCGCGAGTCGGTGCAGAACTTACTGGGTCTGCCCGGTGCCGGTTTAGCACATTGGCTGATTGACGGAACGTTTGGTATCATGTCCATCCTGTTCATTGTGATGGCGGCATTATACGGTTGTTCCCTACTACGTTGGATACAAGTGCCTGCACTCAAACTCTTTATTTGCAGTGCTTTCCTTATTGTGTGGGGGTCTGTGACGTTAGGATTTATTGAGGTCATCACCGGTTTTGACAGTTTCTTCCGCTTGGGTGGAGCCCATGGCGAAGCAATAGCCACGTGGGCGAATAGTTATGTGCAACCGATCGGAATGATTATCATCCTTCTGCTCACGATTATTATCTTCTGTTTCCTTGCCGATCACCATTTCACGGACCACATCCGCCAAGTCGTTCAGTTATTTAAGAAGAAAAAAGCGGAGCAAGAAGCCGCCGACGAAGTGGAGGACGAACAGACGCCGGAGATCATCTTAGATGTCACTCCGTCCCAACCGGAAGAACTGACCATCGAACCCATCACGATAGAACCGGAATCTCCGGAAGAACCGGAAATTCCGGAAAATCCGGAAATTTCGGAAGACACGGACGCACCGGAACTCTCTATCGAAGAGACCGAAGAAGTAGAGATGAGTCAGCAGTTAGAGCCGTACGACCCGCGCAAGGACTTGGAGAATTATAAGTTCCCTCCCCTATCCTTATTGCGCGAATACGACAACGAGACGGCTCCTATCATCAACCAAGAGGAGCAACAAGCGAACGCCAACCGCATCGTCACCACGCTGCGTAACTACGGTATCGAGATCGAGTCTATCAAAGCTACGGTCGGTCCTACCGTCACCCTCTACGAGGTAGTGCCTAAGGCGGGTATTCGTATTGCTAAGATACAGTCGTTGGAAAACGATATTATGCTTTCCCTCTCTGCCATCGGTATTCGTATCATTGCACCGATGCCGGGAAAAGGAACGGTCGGTATCGAAGTGCCTAACGAGAAACCGCAAACCGTGTCTATGCACTCGGTCATTGCGTCTAAGCGTTTCCAAGAAGAACAGAAGATGCGTCTGCCCGTTGCTATCGGTAAGACCATCACCAATGAGGTGTTTACGTTTGACTTGGCAAAGACGCCGCACTTGCTCGTTGCCGGTGCTACGGGTCAAGGTAAGTCCGTCGGTTTGAACGCGATTATCACTTCCCTACTCTACAAGAAACACCCTGCCGAGTTGAAGTTCGTCTTGGTGGATCCTAAGATGGTAGAGTTCTCTATCTACAAGCCTTTGTTGCGTCACTATATGGCAGCTATGCCTGACCAAGAGGATCGCGATATCATCATCACCGACTGCCAGAAAGTGATCAACACCTTAAACTCCCTCGTCATCGAGATGGAGGATCGCTACACCTTACTGGCAGAAGCTAATGTGCGTAATCTGGAAGATTATAACGAGAAATTCAACTCGCGTCGCCTCAATCCCGAGAAGGATGTAGAGAACCTCCAAACACACAAGATCCTGCATCACCATTTTATGCCGTATTTGGTTATCGTCATTGATGAGTACGGAGACTTTATTATGCAAGCCGGTAAGGAGGTAGAGCGTCCCATCCAGCGTCTGGCCCAGAAAGCCCGTGCGGTGGGAATGCACATGATTCTTGCTACCCAGCGTCCGGACGTGAAGATCGTCACCGGTACTATCAAAGCGAATATCCCGACGCGTATCGCTTTCCGTACGCAGTCTGTGGTGGATAGCCGCACCGTCCTTGACTCGAAAGGAGCCGACCAACTGATCGGTAAAGGAGATATGCTCTATTCGGGTGGCGGTAACCTTACGCGTATCCAATGCGCTTTTGTGGATACTCCTGAGGTGGAAGCAATTGTACAACACGTGAGCGAACAGCAACACTACTTACAGCCTTACCAACTGCCCGAATACGTACCCGAAGGAAGTGAAGACAACGGAGGAGGAAACATGGACACCCACCATTTAGATCCTATGTTTGACGATGTGGCACGGTTTGTGGTAAGCAAACAAGAGGGTTCGACCTCTCGTCTGCAACGCGCCTTTGAGATTGGATATAACCGCGCCGGCAAACTGTCTGACCAGTTGGAGATGGCGGGTATCGTAGGACCCAATAAAGGACCGAAGGGACGCGATGTGCTCATCCAAGACTTAGGACAGTTAGAAGCTTTATTAGAACGTTTACACCAAGAATAGATTATGTTGTTTTTAGCTATTTTAACCTCGTTGCTCACTACGATACAGAGCCATCGGTTGCAATCTGATTTTACTATCTCGATGTCAGCAGAACAGACGCAGCCGCTCACCTACCAAGGGTCGATTACGATGCAGGGTCCGCTCTTCCGTGTGACGTTATTGGATATAGAAGCCGCTTACGATGGGCAGACGTTGTATATGTATTCGGACGATGCAAAGGAGTTGACACTCTCCACTCCGACAGAGGAAGAACTGATGCAGACCAATCCGTTCCTTTACGCCCAAGCATTAGTGCCGCAGTCCGCCGTATCCGAGCAGGCTACTGAACAGGGAACGCAGATCACTTTGATTCCCAATGAGACTTCAGCGGGGATAGTGCGAATGACGATTTTAGTAGATAAAAACAATGTCCCACAGTGGTTGGAGATAAAGGAAAAAGACAAACAAACCACGCTTCGATTGACGAACCCGAAGTTAACCGACCCCATAGATAGTAAAACAGCGTTTAAGATAGAAAAAGAGGGGGCATTTGTCAACGACCTGAGGTAAGTTAGGGGCAAATATAGGGCGATTTAGTAAAAATACGAAGATTTTTTTGCGTATATAAAAAAAAAGTTGTATCTTTGCGCCTTGATTCAAGCTAAACCCGCTAAACTCGCTAAACTTGTTAAACCCAAATATATGCTTAAGAACATTCTCGCCATTACCGGTAAACCCGGGCTGTATCAGCTCATTTCGAGAGGGAACAACACCCTCATTGTAGAGTCTTTGTTAGATGGGAAACGTATTCCCACTTTCGCTCGTGATAAGATTATCTCGTTAGCGGATGTATCGATGTTCACTTTAGATGAGGATATCGCCCTCAACCAAGTGCTCACTAAATTAGGGGAGAAGGAAGGTCTCAAACCTGCTTCTATTGATGTTAAGAATGCGGATAACGAAGCCTTACGCACGTATTTCGCTTCGTTCCTGCCTAATTTTGACCGTGAGCGCGTCTATCCCAGTGACATTCGCAAACTCATTCAGTGGTATAACATCCTTATCAATGCCGGTATCACGGATTTCTCGTTAGAGGAAGAAGATGCGGATGCCCCCAAGGAGGTTGCCGAGAAGAAAGAGACCGTAAAGAAACCCGTGGCTAAGGCACAAGTAAAGACGCAGAAGTCTGCCGTTACCGCCACCAAGACCGGTGTCGGAGCTAAAAAAGGATAACCCGCTAAACCAGCTAAACAAATAAACAATAATATGGCAAAAGAATTAACTGTAGAAGACAAACTGAAGATCCTTTACGAACTACAACAAGTAGATTCTAAAGTGGACGACTTACGTATCCTTGCAGGTGAACTGCCCCAAGAGGTAAAGGATATGAGTGATGAGATCGAAGGTCTCAAGACCCGTTTATCGAATATCGAGACGGAGATTAAAGATTGTGAAACGCAGATCTCTGACCATCGTGTTCGTATTGAGAATGCGAATGCCAGTATCTCTCGTTACAAAGAGCAACAAGACAACGTTCGCAACAACCGCGAATATGACAACTTGAGTAAAGAGATTGAGTATCAACAACTGGATATCGAACTCAGCCAAAAGAAAATCAAGAACTATACGGCCGATCTCGAACAACGCCAGTTGAACAAAGAAACGACCCGTAAGGATATCGAGGAAAAGACGGTTGACTTGCAACAAAAGAAGTCGGAGTTGGATTCCATCTTAAGTGAAACCAAGGAACAAACCGAGGCTCTGATGGTTCGCTCGGCGGAGTTAGAGAAAAAAGTGGACGACCGTCTGTTAGCTGCGTTCAAACGTATTCGTAAGAATGCGCACAACGGCTTAGCCGTCGTTACCGTAGAGCGTGACTCTTGCGCCGGTTGCCACGCAAAGATTCCGGCACAGCGTCAGTTGGATATCCGTCTTCGCAAGAAGATCATCGTTTGCGAGTTCTGCGGTCGTATCCTTGTGGATCCCGAGATCGCAACCGCGATTGCAAAGAAGAAAATCTAATTCTTCTCTATCGTTCCTACTAAAGTAGAGTTGATATAGATGTCGTATAGACCTTTCTCTACTACGAAATGTTGGAGGTCCGTGTAATAACCCACGGCCTCTTCATTTATGTCAAACGTGACAGTCGTCTCTTCGCCCGGCTCCAGATAAACACGCTTGAACCCACGCAGTTCCTTCACGGGACGAGCCAATGTCGAGTTCTGTGCGCGGACATAGAGTTGCACTACTTCTGCTCCCGCCATCTTACCGGTGTTCTTCACCTTCACCTCTAACCTTTCCGCCTCTAGGCTGCTTGCAGCCGCGCCTATCAGCCTTTCCACTTTCCACTCAAAAGACGTATAACTCAACCCATACCCAAAGGGATAGAGGGGAAGGGTGCTTTCGTCGATATAGCACGATTGATACTTAACGAAGTTTCCATCGGGTACCGGACGCCCTGTCGATAGTTGGCGATAATACAGCGGCTCTTGTCCTACAGAGCGAGGGAAAGAGGTGGTCAGTTTGCCCGAAGGACTAACTTTACCAAAGACCACATCCGCAATAGCGTCTGCTGTCTCACTACCGCCAAACCATACTTGCAGGATAGCGTCGCAAATCTCATTCTCGTGAGTAAGGATGACGGGTCTGCCCGAGAAGTTGAGCAATACCATTGGTTTATTGAGTTTTTTGAGTGCGTCCATCAGATCGCGTTGAGCATCCGGCATGTTCAGATTCGTGCGGCAAGCACATTCGCCAGAGAACTCGGAAGTCTCGCCCATCGCTAAGACGATGATATCCGCTTTCTTTGCGGCCGCTATAGCTTCCGTGCGCATAGCCTCTACAGAACGGTTATCGCGTATCTCGCGTCCGAACATCGATCCACGAGCCTCGAGTTCTGCATCGTAAAAGACATTCGAACCTTTAGCATAGAAAAGATGACCTTTCGGCAACACATCTTCAAACGCCTCGCGCAAGGTGCGATAACGATCAAACGTGGCAGCTACCGACCACGTGCCCGGCATATTAGCACGCGTATCAGCGAGGGGACCTATAAGGGCAACCTTTGTGTCTTTAGAGAGGGGTAAGACCGCTTCGCTGAAAGACCGCTTCGCTGAAAGACCGGCTTCGCCTGAAAGGGAATTTTTTAGTAATACGAACGACTCGGTGGCGAGTTGGCGGGCGAGTTGGCGGTTCGTATCCGTATAGATATCCGTAGCGCGACGAGTGTCATCGCAATAGCGATACGGATCGTCGAACAACCCTAAACGATACTTGGCTATCAGCACACGGCGACAAGCCTGTTTGACCGCCTTACGGTCTTTTTGGATAGTGAGGGCTTCCGCTACCATATCCATATCGCAGCCCGCTTCGAGGGCACGCGCTCCCACGGTCTCGAGGTCAGCTCCCATTCGGTGGGCGATGAGTTCCAAGATACCTGTATAGTCGGTTACCACGAACCCATTAAATCCCCATTGGTTACGGAGCACGTCGGTTAAGAGCCATTTATTGCAGTGGCAAGGCAGTCCGTTGATGGTGTTAAACGCTGCCATCACCGAACCGCAGCCGGCATCAACAGCGGCTTTGTAAGGAGGCAGATAGTCATTAGCCATACGATATTCGCTCATATCCACGGTGTTATAATCGCGTCCCGCTTCGGCACCGCCATAGAGGGCAAAGTGCTTGACGCACGCCATCATCGTGGTAGGGTCGGTTAGGTCTTGTCCTTGATAACCCTCGACCATCGCCTTGGCGATAGCGGAACCTAAGAACGGGTCTTCTCCGTTACCTTCGGCAATACGTCCCCAACGGGCATCCAAACAGATGTCCACCATCGGGGAATAGGTCCAGCATATGCCATCGGCGGTCGCTTCCTTGGAAGCAATCTGAGCAGATTGACGAATAACTGCGGTGTCCCATGAGCAAGACATAGCGAGAGGGATAGGGAAGACGGTTTCGTAACCATGGATAACGTCCATACCGAAGATCAAAGGAATCCCCAAGCGGGACTGCTCTACGGCGATGCGTTGGGCTTCGCGAATCTTATCTACGCCTTTGAGGTTAAAGAGTCCTCCCACTTCGCCCTTGGCGATACGGTCGCCTAAGTTATATTCGCCGATGGTAGCACCGGTAACAATCTCTCCGCTAACCGGCAGCAGATTGAGTTGCCCGAGTTGTTCCTCAAACGTCATCTGACGCATGAGGTTGTCGACAAAGCGGTCTTCCTTGCTTTGGCAGCCTGTGAGGAGGAAAGTGAGAGTGAAAGTGAGAGTGAAAGTGAGAAATGATGAATTGTGCTTCATAATATTTGTCGTTTTTAGTCGTTCGTTTTAGTAAGTGAAGCCGAGTTTAGTTAGACCTTGTTGTACTTCGGGACAAGACATGAATAAGTCCCAGATGAGTCCGGTACGATAGTTCTCAATCATAGGAGCTATCGTTAATTGGTCAATCGCCAAGTAATGGGGAGGGCACCAGTTTTGGCTATCGCAGAACCCGTCATAAAAGCCATATTTGCCCCACAGTTGTGCTTTGCGCGAGTCAAAATAGTGAAGTGCGTCCAGGGACTGTTTGGGTGTATAAGGCATAGAAGACAAGGCGGCGGTCATAGTAATAACCCCTTTATCAACGTTAGGACAATGAGCCACATACCCTTCCGGAGAATAACCCGCTGTCAGCCCCCAGCAGTTAGCCCCATAGTTTGGATAATGTTTAGGATTGTCCACGCAATAATCGTAATGAACTTTTGCATAATCAACCAACAAATCCCAATAGGAGGTAGCATATCTATCGCTTAAGTTGCGGGGGTCTAAACCAATGAAACTATAATGTTCCCAAAACAAGGGCCAGTTTTTGGCTTGCATCTTAACGACATCATTGAGGTTCCCTATATTCTTACCCCACCCTTTGGTATAAACCTCTTTAGGAATGGTGTGAGTTGGTGATGCCGCAGCGAGTACATAGACGATCAATGCCTCGTTCCAACCACGAATAGGCATATTCATAACCCACCCTTTATCGGGCGACCAATGCCAATAGAGACAGTCTTGGTTATTGCGATACCAATCAAAGTCCATCGTTCGGTATAGGCTATTGATACTATCAATGACGGCTTTCTCGTTTTCCATGTTAGCATCTAAGTATTGTCGGGCGATAAGTAGTCCTTCCATCAAGAACGAACTCTCCACGAGGTCTCCACCGTTATCGTTCGTAGAGAAGGGCACTACTTTGCCATCCGCTTTGAGCCAATGAGGCCAAATACCATGAAAACGGTCCGCTTTTGATAGGAACTGTACGATACGCAGTAGGCGTTCTACCCCCACTTGTCGGGTAATAAATCCCCGTTCCATAGCTACTATCAGTCCGGCTATACCAAATCCCGAACCGCCGATAGTGATAATCTTCGGATCGTTGTAACCATAGTTATTATCCGTGTGAATACGTTCATAAGCCAGCCCCGAAGTGGGGTCTGCACCCGACCACATATAATCCATCGAGGCGCGTTGAACGGTATTGAGTAAAACACTATCCGATATCTCAGGTTGTACGGGTTTCTTAGAGTCGTTTTGCTCCGGCTCCGGCTTGCAGCCGACCATAACGATAGTGAGCACTATCGCTATAGACCGCACTACGTGCTGAAAGACCACTGCGTTGTAAGACCGCTTCGCTGAAAGACCGCTTCGCTGAAAGATTGTCATGGTTATTTGGGTTCGTTTGCTAATTCGGGTAGTTCTTCAAGCACTTGTCCGGGTACAGGCCAATATTTCTTATCTTCAGTCCATTGTCCGGGAGCATAGTCGCGTTTTAAGGATTCTTGGTTAAGGACGGTAGCGGCGCGACCGGTACGAACAAGATCCACATAATGCAGTCCCCATTCAGCGCTGAGTTCGATACGGCGTTCGTCTAAGATAATATCTTCCGTTAAAGCGGCTACGGGTTGTAATCCTGCGCGTGCGCGCACTTGGTTAAGGAAGGTAGCATCGGTATTGCCTAAACGGAAGGAGGCTTCGGCGTTCATTAGGAGCACTTCGGCATAGCGAAGAAGGCGGACGTTGTTGTTGCGTCCAAACTCAGTATTACCCGGAGTCATCTGTTCGTAAGGGATATACGCTTTGGCGTTAAAGATAACTTTTTTGGTCAATGCCACTTTCCATCCGTTGCGCAATGTCTCTCCGCCGACTAAGAAACTGACTTCTCTACGTGCTTTCTCGCCCCGCCCGTCTGCCCAAGCAACAAAATCGGGATTGAAGCGGCAGAACTTCCAACCGGCTATATTGAGTGTTTTGCTTGGGTTTCGCAGTTCTCCGCCTTGGCAGACGAACCACTGATCCACGCCGATATAGTCGCCTGAGGCTTGACCATAGTCAGTGACTTGCACTTCCATCAAACTTTCTCGACAGAGTTTGCCGGGGATTTTGAAGAGATTATAATAATCGTCGTTTGTAGAAGGAGCTAAGTTGAACTTCCCACTACCGATGATATCGGCGGTGAGGTCTTGCATCTTTTTCCAATCGCCTTTGAGCATAGCAAAACGGGCGGCAAGGGCTTCTGCGGTATATTTGGTGAAAGCCCCCGGGTGGACCATCTCACTTGGATGGAGCGGTGCCATATTTGGGATAGCTGTTTCCAAGTCTGCGATGACATAGTCGCACACGTGTTCGACTGTTGAGCGGGTATAGTCTTGCTGGTTATTGTCCGTCAATAGCGGGCACGGACCAAAAGAGGTGACCATCATGAAGTATGCCCAAGCACGCATACACTTGATTTCGCCTTGGTATTGGAGATAGTCAGCATAGTCTTGGGAGTTCTTGTCGGTAATATATTTAGCATATTCGTCCAACGACTGCATCGAGGAGTTAGCGGTACGGATAACATCGTACATCGTGACCCAAACATTTCTCAGTCCCCAGAAAGAATTAGGGTTCTGATATCCACCACGATAGGAATAAAGAAGGGCTTCGGCTTGGTCGTCGGTTCGACCGGAGGTCATATCCTCGTCGCGACCAACCCAAAGCATCTGGTTAATCCAATGGCAGCCGGGGAAACGGAGTTTAGCATAAACACCTACCACGGGAGAATACATATCCGATGTATTGGTATAGTCAACCGCATTCTGGGGCAGTTGGTTCTCGACGTTAATCTCAAGGAACGAGCAAGCGTTGAGCAATAGCATGAGTGCTATTGCGAGTGTAGAGGAGTAGAGGTGTAGAGGAGTAGGGTTTTTCATAAGGCATTAGAATTTAAGTTGTACAGCAAAAGACCATGTAGCCGTCAGCGGATACACTTCGGTGTCCCAACCTTGCGCGTCGCTTAGTTCGGGAGTCATCGCATTAGCTTTGAAATACGTATATGGTTTGTCGGCGGTGAGACTCAGTCGGATGGACGGCATCTTGTAAGCACCCACACCCACATTCTTGAACGTGTAGCCTAACACAATATTTTGGATCCGGAAGTAGTCGGACGATTCAACAAAATAACTGGCATTCGCTGTCTCGCCGATATTCCACGATTTCATCAAAGCACCGGCAGAGGGGGCGGTAGTGGATGTACCTTCTCCGTGCCAACGGTTATCGTATTGGTTCTTATCGAAGTTATAGGTGTTGCACGCAAAACGTAGGGCGCGTTTGCGGTTCCACATCTCTCCACCCGCTTGACCACCCAAACCGATGGCAAAATCTAACCCACGATAGCGGAAACCAAGGTGGATACCATATGTCCAATCGGGGATATAAGAACCTAAAACCTGTTTATCTTTATCCGTCATCTCACCATCATGATCCACGTCCTCATAGCGAAAATCACCAGGAACGAGATTATTCGCTACAGCAATCGGATCGTTTTGTATCTCCTCTTCGTTTTGATAAACGCCGAGCACCTTATAGCCGTAGTAACTATTCATCTTCTCGCCTACCATTTGAACGGTCTTGCCCCCTTTAAGTATCTGTTGAGTACCAAAAAGACTCGTTACTTTATTCCGCAGCCAACTCACGTTACCGCCGATGTAATAGGTCCAGTCTTTGTTGACTTTGTGTTCCCAGTTCAGGTTGAGGTCCACACCCATGTTTAGGATGGTAGCCCAGTTACCTGTTCCGTCCGCATCTTGCATCGGTAAGCGAGCCGAGCAAACGGCATTCTGTGTCAAACGGTAGTACCAGTCGATGTCACCGGTAAGGCGGTTACCAAAGAACCCGAAGGAGGTTCCGACATTCGTTTCGTTCACTTTCTCCCACGTGAGCCAAGAGAAGGTCGTGGCATTGATGAATCCGTCTATCACGTTCATTCCGCCAAAGACCGCTTCAGCAGGGATAACGGTCAACTCGCCCACACTCGGAGCAATCTTATCGTTACCGAGCAAACCCCATGAAGCACGGAGTTTGAGGTAGTCGAAGTTCTTGTGCCCTTTTGCCCACGGTTCGTTGCTTATTGTCCAAGCCAAACCCACCGAGGGGAACGTACCCCATTTCTCGTTATACTTACTACTACCGTCCCGACGAAGAGTTGCCATAATCATGTAACGGTCATCATAACTATAGCTGACGCGACCAAAGTACGAGAACCCACGGGTACGGGAACCGTTATCGCTCACGGTTTGGCTCTCTTGGTTACCGAGGGAGATATATTGGTAACTCTCTTCGGGCAGCACTTCCTGGGCTACACCTTGAATAAAGTCCATTCGCTCCTCGCGAAGGCTGAGACCGAACATGGCTTTGAAGGCGTGTTTACCCCATTGGTCGTTGT
>JAZQOG010000061.1:0-37928 GCA_045627765.1 Paludibacteraceae bacterium
ACTTACAACTCTGCATTCCTGCAATTACTGCTACTAAGCAGCATGCAAACATTGTTTTTAAATAATTTTTCATACATTTTTGAATTTAATTTGAAAATCGGCTGCAAAAGTACTGCTTTTTTGGGAATGGTGCAAATAATTATTGTCGCATACGCGCCGCAGTTGTCGCATATACGCCGTTGGTGTCGCATGCGAGCCGTTTGTGTCGCATACAAGCCGCGAGAGTTGTAAATTCCCCTTTGCAAATGGACATTATTTTGGCATAAAATTTGTATATATGAAAAAAAAGTAGTAATTTTGCAACCCTTTTTCGCAAAAAACTTTAATATGGACGTATCGTTATATCATATTTTTACGCTTCTTACAGGAGTGCTTTTTATGACCCAATTAGGTTGGGCAGTTGTTTTTCTTTTTGGTCGAGCTCTTTTTCCTCGCGAGGAATATGAAACTCATCCGGCAGTGCCCTTGCGCCGTTGGAGCGGCACATTAGCGATGTTGTTATCGATACAGTTCTTCGTTGCTTTTATGGTTCGCTCTTTTGTGGAGGCAGACTGGTCTATGTATCTCATCTATTTTGATTCTTGGGCAGTTCCAATTGGCGCAATCAACATGGTGTTATTGGTGCGCCCGCAACCGATTACGAAAACGCGTATTTTGGCAAACGTAGTACCTTTTGTGGTGCTATCTACGGTGGGTGTTATCATTGGCGAAAAATGGTTTTTGCTTCTCTTTGCCATACTCTTGATAGGGTATGTAATTGCCATGATTATCTACATCCTCATCTATGGTTATCGTCACGAAGCGGAACTAAAAGACTATTATTCTTCGTTGGAAGGTCGTTCTGTTCGGTGGTTTTATGTAATGCTATTTTTGCTGTTTTTCCTCATCGTCAACTATATCTTTTACTTCACCAGCAAACATCCGTTAGAGCCTATTCTATACTACGGAATGTCGTTCTTTATTTGGAATTTCTCCTATATCCAAGTCTATCGTATGATTATGGTACAAGAGGCAGGTGAAAGTGACACCCGAAGGGGTAGTGAGAGTGACGCCCAAAGGGCTAGTGAGAGTGAAAGCGAGAGTGATGCCCTGCGGGCTATTGAAAGTGAAAGTAGTGCGTTCTTGCTCAAACTGAAAGAAATTTGTGAGGAGCAGGGGCTCTATAAACAAGCCGATTTGACACGTGACGAGTTAGCCCACCAAATGAATATCGGGCATACTGCATTTACTTTGCAACTCAAACAAGCTACAGGTTTGACGTTTTACGATTACATCAATCAACTGCGTGTTCGTAAAGCCACCGAATTGATTGAAGAGGGAAAGATGGACATCAGTTCTATCAGCCAAGAAGTGGGCTATCGTTATCGCAGCACATTCTATCGTGCTTTCGCTGCCGTCCACGGCTGCACTCCCTCCTCCTACCAACGTAAGTAATTTTAATTCGACTACAAAGGTACAACTTTTTTTGGCACATATACGTTTCTTAATATTTTCATAACTATTTTTGTGAATGTCTATTTATATAGGTGTCATTTTTTAAGATTAAACACTCGTTTATTGGGAAAATGACATAAAAACTTGTATAATTGGATTATTTTGAGTAATTTTGCACATTCCAAAGGATGCGCCCGTGCGTGATGTGCATATACGCGTGGTAAAACTATAATAAGGAATGAACGTTAGAACGACAAAGAAATGGCAAACGAGAATGATAAACAATACGAATTTTAAGATACAAAAAGATATGAGAAGTTTTAATTTAGTCAAATCTTTAACAAACTTAGTAATCAACCGCAAAGGCTTGCTTATCCTTTGCTTATCCCTTGCTACGTTTGGGGTTGAGAATGCGTGGGCGTGGCGTGGTGCTCGTGTTAAGGTGTATTCGGAACCTTCAAATGGAGGCTGGGTGTGGGTTACAAAAACATCAGGAAATGCTCCGTCCTCTTGGGAAAAAACAGAAGATGAATCGGAGCAATCTAACCTGAAAGTATCTGATCAAACATGGACTTTTTATATGTATGCCAATCCAAAAACTAATTATCAATTTAAAGGCTGGGCAACATCACGTGAAACGAATACAATTTCTTATCCAGGTCAAACAAACCAAGCGGTATCTGCAAAAGGAACTAAGAGCGCAAGTTATAATGAATATTTTTATTATGCCATCTTTGCTCGTATGACAACCGATGTGTCTTCCGTTGCTTTTGGAGCAAAAAATGTGGATGCAGATAATACAGCAACAGTTAAACTGACTATCGTTCATGCAGGAAATGTGAATATTAGTTTAATAGACAATAATAGCACTTATTTTTCTATTGATGGTGGTGGACAATATTCTTCTGCTCAAAATGAAGAAACAAAGACAATAACCGTTCATTATAAACCTCAAGCCGCGGGCTCTCATTCTGCAACCTTACAAATTACGAGTAATAATGGTTTATCTACAATCACTATTCCATTGACTGGAAGCGCTAAATCAAAGGCAGAAATGTCTTGGAATCCAAATACGGATATCTTGAATAAAGACGAAACTTTATCGTCTTCTGCGCTAACCTATTCTGACCTAACTCGTGATATTATTTTTACATCAAGTAATGAAGATGTAATTGCGATAATTGATAACGTTCCTACGGCAAAAGATGTTGGTAAGGCAACGATTACTGCGACCCAAGCAGAAACGGCCGAGTTTTATAAAACGGAAGCTTCGCAAGAAATTACAGTAACCAACAAACAAAAACAATTGATTAAATGGGATGATAAATTGTCTTTCAAATATGAGGGCTCACCATTTACTCAAGAATTAAGTGCTTCGGCTAACACTGCGATTACCTATTCTCTATCAAATGTAACAAATAGTTGCGTTAGCCTTTCTAGCAACGTATTAACAATCAAGAATTATGGTACTGCCTACGTAACTGCTACGGCTGCCGAAACAGATGATTATATTGGTGTTTCAATGACCCGTAAGGTTATTGTCCGCGACCCCAATGCCGCTTGTGAAACGATTTTTTATGGTCCAACTGCAGAACATGAGTTTGATTTAGGTTGGAACGCCGCAAGCCATCAAACAAAAACTCAAGAAATTGATTTTGGTGGTTTGGAACCTCGATATGTCAATTTTGATTACAAAGGAAAGGCTCATAAGGTTCTAATCAATTATTATGAGGGCACGCTCCGAATTGATCAATACGTGAATGGCGGTTGGCAAGAAGTGAAGAACTTAGGTCAACCTACAATGAATGGCAGTTATGTTAATACAGGAAATATTGCCCTCGACCGCAAGGCTACCAAGATGCGTGTTCGCGCTGAGGATGGAATGGGATATATGTATTTCAAGGATTGCGTGGTTACATTGGCGAAGTATTTAGAAATCTCTACAAATGCTCTCAGTTTTGATGCACAAGTGGGTATTTCCTCTACCAAAACGTTCAATGTCAATTATTCCGATGTACAAGGTCCTATTGAGATAACAAGTTCAAATAGTGATATTTTTACTTTCTCTCCTAGTTCGTTTGATGCAGATTGCGAACAACATGGCACCAAACAAATTACGGTAACGCTTAACTCAAATAAAGAAATAAATGCTATTTCCGAAACTATAACCATTTCTAATGGAGTAGAACCGGCACAAACGATTACCGTTTCCGGAAAAGTAACTAAACGTAAACAAGATATCACTTGGGAATCTCAAACCACATACAATTCAACGGATAAACCCACTTTATCGGCAACAGCAACCAGCGAACTGCCAATTTCTTCTTATTCGAGTGATAACGAGAGTATCGCCAAAGTAGTCAATGGGAATCAGTTGGAGTTCTATAGTTCAGGGAAAGTCAATATCACAGTTCATCAGAATGGTAACGACTATTATAAAGATGCTTCTCTGACGAAAGAACTTACAATAAACAAAGTCTCTCCCACTATCGCGACCAACCCAACGGCTACGATTACGTACGGACAAAAACTGAGTGCCGCTTCATTGAGTGGAGGAAAAGCAACTGTTACCTTGCGCGGTGTTGATAACACTGAGGTAGAAGGAACTTGGGCGTGGAAGGAACCGACTAAAACTATCACAGATAATGCAGGAACACACGAATATGCAATAGTTTTCACCCCAACAAATACCGCTATGTACAATCCTGTGGAGGGAACTGCTATCGTTACCGTCAATAAAGCCACTCCGACATTGACAACACAAAATCCTGCTGATACCAAAATTTATATAGACGACACACTCACTCCTAAAATTGATCTTGTTTCGTGCATTACCGGTTATTCTGCCGAAAATGATGCCTATGGACATACCCAAAATCGGTCTGCTATCACCTACTCTTGTGAGCAACCAGGTGCTGTCATTGCAGATAAAAAGTTCTATGCAACGGTAGCAGATACATATACTGTGATTGCAACCGCTCCTGCCACAGACTATTATGAAGCTGTATCCGAAACAATTACTATTGTCGTTGGCAAACACACACCTGTTTTCGCATGGAAAACATTTGAACACATCTATGCAGGTGAGATTTTGGAAGATGTGGCTTCGACATCTTTCTTAGGAAATCCTGTTGCTTTGGAATTAACTTATACCCACGTTTCCGGTGAGTTTGCGGTTGAAGGCAACAGCCTGCACATAGGTAATCTATTTACAGAGGAACATGATGCAACCGTAAGAGTAACCTCTACCGAAACGGATTATTATGCCCAAACGAGCGAAGACCACACCTACCATTTAGAGTCAAAGAAACTACCTAAGTTCTTCCTCAATGGCGTAGAAATGCCCACTTCGGAAACCACCAATCTTACCCTCAAAGTTGGTGAGACGGCTAATGTGTCGTTTGACCAAACAGAAGAGTCCAATTTTACTTATACAACCAATGCTCAATTTGTTTCTTATACGCACAATAGCGAAAACCACACGGGTGTGATAACCGCCATTGCTTCCGGTGATGAGGGTTTTCAATTCCACCAAGCAGGAACAACAACCGCCTTTGACCGCATTTGTCAACTGCATATATGGGTCAACAAGCACGCTGACACCCTTGACTCTCCTATTCATGACAATGATATTTGGATGGTAGATAGTGTCTATACCGGTGCTATGTATAGTATCAAAGATGATGGATATACAGGGCACGCACAAGAAGCAGTAGTGGTAGAATCTGATAATGAGTCGGTTATTCGTCACCAACAAGACGGTTCTTGGAAAGCTGTTAGCGAAGGAATAGCTACCATTACTATTCGTCAACTCAATAATGTTTATTGGACGGGTGACACTATCACGCGCGTTATTAAGGTGCAGAAACACACTCCCGAGATCACTTGGAATATAGATGGTTCTTCTTACGCATGGGGAAGTGTTATTAACACACCTGTTTCTTCGACGAATACAGATGTTCCCTTCACGGTTACATCTAACAATCCTTCCGTTGCCAACTATGTAAATGGACGTATTGAAGTCTATAACACTACAGGTACGGTTACGTTCACTCTTGCCCAAGAGGGTAACTACAAGTGGAATGCTGCCACGGCCAATTTGACGAAGTCGTTCTCTACGTTCCAACCCGCTAATCACGTTCCATTTACGCTGAACAATAGCAACAAAGGGAACTTTGAGCAAACAAAGACATCTGATGTATCTTGGAATAGTTCTGGATATAAATTGGGTGATGGTAAAGTCCTTCCTATCAATAAGGGAACTTTCTCTGTCACGATACATTTTACGGGCGTACCTGATAAATTATCTTTCATTAAAACGCTGGACAAAGCTCTTGGTCTTCTTCCCGAAAATGGCGATTGCAACTGCTATGTGTATGAGAGTGCTGACGGCAGTTCTTGGTCACAATGCTGGAGTGATGTTGAACGTGTAGAAACAAGGAACGTATCTAATATTCAGCTTCAACCCACTACGCGTTATTTGAAATTTGAGTACAATAATAGTTGTCTCTATTGCAACTATTCCAATATCAACGTTACAGAGCGCAGTAGCATTGAACCGGTAGCCAATAGTTTGGACTTTGGAACGGGATATAACGGAAATACCGCTGCCAAACGTAGTGTCGATGTAAATTGGTACTCCGTGATGCCTTGTACGGTTGCTATTTCCGGTGCAGACGCTTCACAATTCTATTTGGCTGATGACAGCAAGACTATTCCGTCTATCTTAGATAATTCCGGCTCTGCAACGCTCAGCGTCTTCTATACGCACGAAGAAAACAAGTCTCACTCTGCTACACTTACCATTACAAGTGGCGACACTCCTGCTAAAACAGCAACTATCTCGCTTTTCGGTACCACAGAACGTGCTCCGCAAGAGATTATTTGGCGCGAGGATATTACTCCTCTTCCTCATAATGGTGGGCTATACGAAGGAGCGGCTTTGGCTTCTTCCGGCGGAGAAGTGGTGCTTACCTCTGACAATGAAGATGTCGTAAAAGTGATAAATGGCGGTTTACAACCTGTTTCCGTAGGCACCACCACCGTTCACGCTTACCAAGCCGGTGATGAAATTAAGTGGAAACCTGTCAATGATTCCAAAGTCATTGAGGTTACTTCACTCAATGTGCAACACTTGATTTGGAATGACCAACTGAATAACATCAAGCGCAGCGAAGGGAATGATGTCAATATCACTCTTACGGCTCAATCGGATGCGATTGCTTCCGATCCGTCATTGGTAGTTACCTACGAGTTAGACGACGCAGCCAAGGCTTTTGCCTCTGTCTCGGGTAACCAACTCTCCATCACCGGTTGGGGATCGGGTTATATTACCGCAATACAAGCCGGTAATGCTAATTATATTGCCACCCAAAAAGTTAAACCCCTCATTTCTCGCAATCCGGATGCAGATTGCAAAATGCTTGCCGGAGAATATTGGGAGGAATATACCTTACACACCATTGCTTCTAAAGAAATTGATATTCTAAACGGCGAACCGGCAACCCTTGAATTTGATGCCAAGATGGATATTTCCGCAATCGGTGAAGGCTTACACATGGACGAATGGCATAACAATAGTTGGCACGAAGTAGGATATATTGACTGGGATGTTATGGCAGGCAAATTGGGTAGTTATGCTCATTACGGTCCCTATAACTTGAATCGTAAATCCACCAAAGTGAGACTTTACACCAACACGGGCGCAACGATGAGACGCTATATCAAAAACGTAGAGATTACTCTTGTTCGTTACCTCGAATTAGCACAAAACGATATGTCCTTTGCGGGGGTTGATAAAGGTGCGTTCTTAGACCAGACATTCTATATCAACTATAGCAATTTGCGCGGGACATTAGATGTAGAACTCAAGAACGCAAGCTCTAACTTGCAAGTTCTTACCACTACCGTTGGTGAGGAATGTGGCGAAATAGGTAAAATGGTTCCTGTCACAATCAGATGTACGGGTAATGTGTGTGGCACGGAAAATAATGTTATTGTGCTGTCTAACAAAGAGCAGAAACTTGAAGTTCCTGTTTCGGCGACCGTACTCGCTCAAACACAAAACATCACATGGAATCCTCAAACCAATATTCTCACAACCGATGTGGTAGCACTTGATGCTACTTGCACCAGTAACCTGCCGATATCCTATTCTTCCAATAATACGGAAGTGGCTACGGTACAGCAAGATGGTGAAGGTGTTTGGTCAATGACCATCATTAAGGATGGTACGGTTACTATCACCGCTTCACAAGCCGGTAATACAGACTGGAGTCCTGCTCCGGATAAGAATGTGGTATTCACTATCAGTAAGGCAACGCCTGTCGTGACAACATGGGCAACACCAAGCGAGGTTACCAAATGGTCTGCTTTATCCACTTCTACTCTCACGGGTGGTGAGGCATCTGTTGCCGGTTCGTTCTCGTGGCAAAATGGTACCATACTGGTAGAACGTGGCAATTCCGGTTATACGATGGTATTTACACCTACGAATACGAATTGGTATAATACTGTAACAAACACCATAGTGGTTCCGGTGGCAAAAGACCCACAAACAATTACGTGGAACTATACCCCCCAACCGATATACTGCAATGCCGAACTCTATTTTGATGCAGTTGCCAGCAGTGGACTCAAGGTGCGTTACGAAAGCTCTGACCCAACTGTCGCTTATGTTAATGACAACCGCTTGGTAATTATCAAGGGTGGTAATGTAACCATTACCGCTGTGCAAGATGGTGACGATACGTGGGCATATACATCCTTAAGCAAGAATCTTGAAATCTTGCGTTGGACACCAGCTGTAGTGACCTTACCAACGGCTAACTCAATGTTAATTGGTCAGCACTTGGATAATGCGACCCTAAATGGTGGTCGTGCTGAAGTGAATAATCAAAAGGTGGATGGTTCGTTTGCATGGAAAGAGGGTAGCACCACAACCATTGATGTTGCGGGAACGGCTACTCGGACGGTCATTTTTACCCCTTCTAATCCAAACCACTATAATTCTACTACCTGCGAGGTGGAAGTAGAGGTGAAGAAATATGCACCGACGATTACCAACAACTTGACCGCAAGCGCCATCACCTACGGACAAGCCCTCAGCGCGTCGGTTCTCAACGGAACACTGACGGCTATGGATAATGTCAAATATCCAAGTGTGGAGGTAGATGGTACCTATACGTGGAAAGAACCCACTAAGCAACTCGAAGCAGGTAATCATAGCGAAGTCGTTCGTTTCACACCTGCTAATTTAGACTGGTACGATGTTGTCGATGTGGAAGTTCCCGTTATCGTCAACAAAGCACATGCGACTACCGCAACCGCTGTTGTCAACATGCTTTACGGTCAAATCTTAGACGAGGTACAGCCCATCAACACTACGACAGATGCAATAACCGGTATTGTAGAAGGTACCATTACTTGGGGTGCCGGTGTGGATGTGGAAGCTATGCCAAATATGGGAGTGTACGACTATCCGATTCATTTGGCTGTTACCGATCCCAACTATGTAACAGAAACGATTGATGGTACGTGCCATGTGACCGTAGAAAAAGGCTTCGTCTTTGATGGTCATGGCGGGTCAACCGAATGGAACACCACCGACAACTGGGTTGAGGGCACAAAGCCTACAACGATGGAAGATAAAGTAATTGTTACTGCTAATGCCCTCATTGTTAATACCGAAGTGAATGTGGGAGCCATCACGATTAAGCAAGGTGTGGATGTCACCATTGAAGAAAATGGTGTACTCAATGTGGGAGATTATGATTGTGTCAGCCGCAAGGAATACGGAAACATGATTATCAAACAAGGCGGTCAATTAAATCTTAATGAAGGTGAAGTGCAAGTCAAAGACTTTACCTTAGAGGCAGCCTTAGGCGGAATAAAAGATAATGCGCGTGTGGATGCTCGCTCCGGACAAGTAACGAATGCTTCCCAATTGGTTGTTAATGGAAATGCTTACTTTGAAATAGCTTTGGATGCCAGCGGAGCATGTACACAAGGTTGGTACGACTTCACAGTTCCATTCCCAGTTAATGCCCTCACCGGTGTACAACGTTATGAAAATGGTACTCTCCGAACCAATCTAAAGAACGAAGTCAATTATGCTATTATGTCTTACCACGAAGATGTAAGAGCACAAGGCAAATATGGTTGGTCTAAGTATCGCGGAATCATGCAACCCGGACAATGCTACTCCATAACCATTGATAATTATTATAATGTATATCGCTTCGTCAAAACCACCGATGGTGCGCTCAACACCTCTAACGAAGTGCAAATAACGGCTACCGAAGGAGGAGATGAGGTTAATAAGGGCTGGAACGGAATAGGTAATGGTACCCTTTCTTACGCCAATATAACAGCCTCGGATATTGATAAAGTGCAAGTTTATGACCACGCGACAAATTCGTATAGTCCCGTTGAGATTAGCAATACAACTTTTGTTGTAGGTTCTTCCTTCTTTGTTCAAACACCGCAAACAGAATCGGTTATATATAATAAAGCGACTTCGATAGGTCAATTATATGCTCCCAAGCAAACTTCACAGGTTTCCGAGGAGTTTATGGTAACCTTATCGAATACACGGACGCAAAACGAAGTGGATCGACTTTATCTGTCTGCCTCTGAAGATGCTATAGACTCATACGAGATTGGACATGATTTGGCGAAATTTGATGTATCTTCTTCTGTTGCTCAAATGTGGTGCTCGGCATACAACATGAAGTTATGTGATGTCGAATTGCCTTTTGAATACGAAACAGCCTTGTTCCCTATCTCTTTCTTTGCACCCGCAGATGGCGAATACACTCTTTCCGTTGCGAAAATGGGAAACAATGAGCATCTCTATCTTTTGTATCAAGGATACAGAGTGGCGGATTTAACGATGGGTGATTATGCTCTGGAACTATACAAAGGAACGGATACCAACTATGCTTTACAACTCGTTTCAACCTATCAAGTTCCGACGCAGATGGAGAATAACGAACAAGAAAATATCGTTCGTAAAGTAATTATTGATAATCAACTATATATTTTCTACGATAAGAAAGTATATGATATAACCGGTAAAAGTATTAAATAACTTGATATGAAACAGGAATATATAACACCAACAACACAGATTGTTCAATCCTTAATTGATACGTCTCTGATGAATGAGGAAGGCTGGGCTTTAGCGGGTTCCGGTACACATAGTGAGGCCGGATCTGGACCCGGACCTGCTCCCACTCATAGTATGTAATGAGAACCGTTCAGGTATTATAATGCCCTTTCCATAGATACGGTTTTTCCCATTTTTACGAACACCCTTCGGTAACCCTTCGGTGATCCTTCGGTCAGCTCTCGTGATTAGTGTTACGTGAGAGTTGGATTATCTCGTTAACATCAGTTTGATGTTGATACCAACGTTGTCGGCTTTGACGGGATAGGAGGACGAGATGAGCGGGAAGGTGCTCTCGTGATCGTAGAAGAGTTGCAGGCTGACTTTCTGCGAGAGGACATAATCGGCACTGAGTTTCAATGTCCACATCTTATTGCCACTGCTGGCTTGAGTGAGGTTCTCTTCTACCTTACGCATCAAGGTCTTAATATCCTTATAACTTACATCGACATTCAGTTTCAAGTCATTACTTACTTTCTTCTGTACCCCATTCTTGTTCTTGGTCACGAAGTTCAAGTTCTTAATCGTATAACCCGCTCCAATAACGAACTCATCCGTGTGCGCTTCCGTAATCTGCACACTCGTTATGTTCATGGCTAAATTACGCTGCTTGCGGTACTCAAACTTACAGTTCAACGAGTTCTTAAGAGACATATTCAGTCCAATGAGCGGCGAGAAGTTCTCACTCAATGTCACATTCGTGATATCGTACGAGGATGACGGCATCGGCATTCCTGACGAAACATCGCGAACGAAACCGACCTGTTTATTCTCTGTACCATTCGCACCCACCCATGTGGAGTGGCTACCGTAACTTCCTATTGAATATTTGCACACGTACGCGTGCGTGAGAGAGAACGAGCGGAAATGGTCACGGATACCCGGTAACTTACTCAAGCCATCATAAGTTACACTCCAGTTCGGAAGGATATTTAAGATTCCTAAGAACGGATTGAGACTAATCTTATTCGCATCCTTACCCGTATAAGCAGCCAAGAATGCCGGTATAAGGACATCCGCCGAATTATTAGAGACGGGCAGACCATTTACCCCAACCACATATTTCTGGTCGTTAGGCAAATCTCTCATAAACCCTTGACGAGGTAACAGCACATCGTTATACTGACCTTGTACCCTGTTTTGTAAGATATCGCGATTCCGCAAGAACTGGTCAAAAGCGGAGTTGGCAAAGTTATCTTCTTGGGTACCAATCTTCGTGAACATTGTAGCCAAAGCGATCGAGGAGATATTGAATGAGCCATTCATATTCTCAATCGGATTCTGTCCATCTTGTAAGGTGATGGTCGAGGTGTTGGCAAGATAACGCTTTCCGTTAACTTGAATCTTCAAACCCGGCAGCGGTTCCAAGGTTAGCTTAA
Source organism: Paludibacteraceae bacterium (assembly GCA_045627765.1). GTDB lineage: Bacteria > Bacteroidota > Bacteroidia > Bacteroidales > Paludibacteraceae > Colicola. Next base: position 11,983 of record JAZQOG010000061.1, read on the forward strand.
CATCAAAGTCTGTCGTCTTCGCTCTCGTGATAGGTTGGATAACCGTAGAATCCCCTTTCACCCAGTTATTCTTTTGCGCTTTATCTATCCAGTTCTTCGGGAAGAAACCAAACGCAAAGTCAAAGCCCGGCGCACTACCACCGGTCGCTTTAATATCCTGTCCCATAAAGCCTGCTTGTGGGAAGAAACCCGGTGCGGTAAGCGACTCAGTCTCACGATAGGTCACTTGAATACGACGGATGAACGTACCCAAATAGGCAAACATGTTACCCGTAATCTCGCCAGCTGTCTTCTTATTAGGATCGGTCGTAGTGATCGTAACGACAAGATTCTTACAATCCGCTTGCGAGGTTAAGGTAATCGTATTAGCGTCCTTCGCCTTATACTTAACAGGAATACGCTTCCCTAAACTATCGGTCGTGGTGACAATGAACTTTTCTGTATTCAAACGGTGATTGATATCTATCGGTTGTCCCTTCTCTACAGCATAGGTCTGCGTAAAGATCTTCGGTCGGAAATTGCGTGTCCGCTGTCTTCCGGTATAGAACTGCGTCATATCTTTCCAATACTTGGACTTACTATACAAGGTCTCCAAGTTCAATCCGCCATCGACTTGCCACGTGCGCGTCGAACTGATGGAGTTACCCATATCTATATTCCCTTGCGATGTGGGTGCAGTACGTGTCCAGTTATACGAGCCATTGTAACTGGCATTGGCGGTGATGGCCTCTAAATACGGAATACGATTGAAGGGCACATTCCAACTGGCGGTAAACACTTGTTGATACGTGTATGGAGATCCCCACTTAGCCAAACTGCGTTGGATAGTGTTCTTCCATACCTCGTATTCATCGTTCTGGAAGTACCACGCATATTCTTGATCCTTAATGATTTCCTTACTATACTTGCCCTCGTCAATCGTTCCGTTGTAGGAGGATTGGAAGGTGAACTTCATGTTTTTAGTGAGGTTATAGTTGATGTTCACATTACGATCCCAAGTAAAATCTTTCGATGCCGACAAGTGGTCATCAAATGTGGTGGCGGTAGCAACCATGTCGCCGGTCAAATCACGCATCTTCAAGTTAGAGAATGTGCGGTGCATCGTCGTCGAGAACGACCACGACTGCGGCAGATAATAGAGATTGAACTCCTTCAAGAAACGAATCTTCTGGACTTTCTCCATCTGAGCAAACGGCTCCCAAGGTTTCGGGTTGAAGTTATAAGAATAGGTGAAGTTCCCTTTATGGTCTGTATTGGTATTCTCCTTAACCTCCGGGCTATGGTCTTTTTGTCGGTTATACGAAGCTGATACGGAGAAGTTCGCCGGATCGTAGAACATATCCTTTTTCTTACTATGGATATTGATTTTTGCTCCCGTCACAGAGAAAGAGGTGTTTTCCGAAATGGTGTTTACCATTCCACTTAACGAATCGCGTTGGTGCTTATCCTCTATGTTTTCTAACGCATCCTGCATCTTCACATCCGAATCAAACGGATTATAATCCGGAGTGGTCGTCTGTTTGGTATAACTAACGTATGCCGGCAACTGGATACGCGCTTTGGCAGGGAAGAGGCGACCCACCTCCATCGCCGCGCTGACGGCAATGTTATAGTTATTCTCCATATTACGATTGAGCACGTTACTCTCTATCGAACCATAACCGGCGGTCTCTAACTTACCCGACACGTTGAGTTGGGCAATATCACTCACAGCCAAGGCTGCATTAGCCATTGCCGCTACACCACCCCGTTCGTCAAAGGTGTTCAAACGCAACTCGTTCACCCAGATCTCTGCGTTCTTTTGTTGATTACCAATGTTACGGATACCAATCATGATCGACTCCACCTCCTCTAAAGTAGGATTACCTACGACCGTGACCTTATTCTCCGGTTTTTCTTGATCATAAACCACGTAAGGCTGATGGATATCCGCGTGCGCCCTGTTCCTTGATAATTTAGCATCCGTCAATGTGGCAAACGCAAAGTCAAACATATTCTCATCGGGCCAAACAACTCTTCTATCGTTTTCATTATCGTCGTTATAGCGACCTTGAGGAGTAACGGTCAATGGGATCTCGTACTCATAATAGTTATTCGCTAAGTCCGTACCCAAACGAATGAAACAACTGAAGTCACCATTAGTCAGTTTATCGACATCGGGATCATTGAGTAACGCCTCCGCATGCACAAACATCTGCAAGCGTTTGTAGTTACGCATATCGTAACCGCAATTCTTATACACCGCTCTTGCATCGTAAGGACTGAGGTTCATTACTTTAAGGCTCATCGCCTGCTCGTTTTGAGCAATAAGTTGCATCTGACCCGGGTCGGTTTGACGACTTACACCCGGAGGTAAAACATAATTGATCGGCTCACGCGTAGCGTCTTCCTCGATGTTCACCTTCTCTATCGTCAACGAAGCATGCGGATTAACTTGTGCTTGTTTAGCCGTCGGGCAAAGATTTTGAATCTTGTTATAACTACGCCATTCGCCACGCACCAGATCCAAGGTACCGAAACGCAAGAACGTCTCTTGATTCGTGCCGGTAATAAACATTCGCATAAATCGTATCGAGCGGAAATTATGAATGTTTCCTATCGTGCGTTGACCCGACTGCTCGCCATGCAATGGAATCTTAAACTGGTACCAATGAACCGTATCTTCTCGGCCATTGGCTAACTGCACACGAGCCGACTTGATACTAACGATATATTGCTCACCAATCCGCATGTTATTGGGGTTGAGTGATACATGGTATTCGTAGAATCGTTCGTATTCGTTCAAGGTGTTATCCTTGTTGATGTCCTCCACATCGGGCATCAAGGTGGCTGCCGTTCCGTACGTTTCGTTTTGGTCTTCCGACGAAGGAGAGTTGCCTTCGGTATTGTTAAAATGTTTATAACGATCCATCACGGATGTTTTAGCCTCGTCATAATCCGTTCCACGATAGTAGTGATACTTATCGCCCGCTAAGTCGTTCGCAATAGAGAACGGATCACGAAGCATCTCGTTCCATCTGGCTTCACCCACCTTGGCTTTTACTTTCTCCTCAAAGTCGCGGTAAGGATATTGTCCGTTATACTCGAAGTTCCTTGTGCTATCGTTGGAAAGACCATTCAATCCCACATCTTGTTGTCTCCGAGAAGCAGGATTATTATCAAACGCAGTGGTGGTCGCATTGGTTTTCGGGACATAACCCCAGATGGTCTTTTCTACACGACCTAAATCGGTGGGCGAGACAGGTAAACCGTGCTCGAAGCCTTTCTTACCATCCTTCAAGATATCCTCACTGATGTCACCTAAGTCGAAATAGAGTTTGAAATCGTAGTTGGGATTATCGGGGTTCGTTAATGCCGGATCCATCAACCAGAACTCGATATACTCGATGTTCGATTTTTCGAAGTCCGTGTTCTCTAACTTACGCATGATACCGCCCCAGCAGTTTTGCGCTTGGTCGGCAGGTATCAGTCCGTCCGAACCAATCATGTCGGCATCGATGTTGTAGGAACCTCTCTCGCGAGGATAGTAAGCCAGACTCAAACAAGCCAAGCGAGTGTCTTCGCTCGCAGGCGACTGCTTGGTGGGATACAGTTCTCGCTCATAAACGATACGGTTACGGTGGTCGCTTAACGCGTCCTTATCTTCCTTTAGGTGGGCAGGCGTATTCGGTTGCGAATAACCAAAGATAGGATCCACCGTGTACCAAGCCAAATGGCTGCGGTGGCTATTATAATGGATATCGTTCTTCATACTACCTTCCTCAGAATACGGCAAATCCGGTGAGGTTGGAGTAGAAGCTAAGAACCAAGCCCCTGCAGCGTGGATATCAATACCGTTAATGGTGGATTCAAAGTCGTCAAGATAAGCGTTTCCTTGTGCGCCCACATCCTTTGAGTGACCGGGAATAAGGTGAGCGAACTCTCCATTGAGTTGGAAAGTAGAAGGTTGTGTAGCTTCTATCCAAGGGATGTTATTAAGGGCATTCGTCAACCATCTGAGTTCGGTCTTCCAAGCTAAGTTCAAACCCCAGATAGTATTCGCTAAAGGTTCATTACCCGTGGACACTTTGGTGGTGAGCGGTTTCTCGCGTAGGTGCATCAACGTACCGCCAATCATAAAGTCCTTTGTGAAATTATATTCCAAGTGAACACCATACAAACTCTTTTGTTGCAAAGAGAACGTGGACTGGTTTTCCAATTGTACATCTACCTTCGTGCCCGAATCAAGAATCGCTTGGTTGAGGATCGTCACCACGCCCATCGTGTAGTCGATAGTATAATCGACATTCTCTATAAGGGTTGCACCACCCGCCGTAACAGTGACACTACCTCTTGGGATATTCATCGCATTGAGGCGGATCTCATTGCCACTCGAACCCTTGTATCGTCCAGAAAGAGTGAATTTATTCTTCTCGCTCGACTCTTGCGCTTTCACCAAGGTGGAGTCATATAGTTCTTGGAAGCAATATTTCTGTACAAGTTGCTCGTTATACCCTAACTGTTTGGCAAGGAACTCACCAAAAGGCTCCAAGACGGGGAAGATGATCCGACCACTGGAAGACAAAACGGTATATCCCTCAAAATAGTCGAACTTACCATCCGGAGAAGGATTGTGTTTTTGGTCCATTCGGTCTAAGTTAAACACCCTTAGCAATTGTTTTCCTTTTACCGGTCCCTCCGAGAGGTACTGCATCTCTGTACCCACCGAGTCATTACGATACATCACATTCAGTTCAAACTTCTCCTCCGTAAACGAGGCCGCCCCAAGCGAATAGATGTTTTTCATCATCAGATCCCAAGTACCTTTACCTTTCTTACCATCAATCGGGGTGGTGTTGGTTCCTTTCAGCAGTTTTAAGAAGAGTGCGTTGGGCGCTTTGGTGTCTTCACCATTATCCGTAGAGAACTCACCGACTTGGTGAATCTCTCCGCCACTGGTATATTCGTAAGCAACAGCGAGTACCTCGTCGGGATTAAGGGTGGTGTTCAAAGAGATATAACCCAACGACGCATTCAATGTATATTCATTGCTACTCAACCTACGAGCCGACTCGATACGATCGTAAGACTCGCCACCCGTCAACCCTTCTGCGTCCAAGAGTTCTGCAGTGTTTTCAAGGTTACGCAAGGCCTTGTTGCTTGTGACGGTTGCGTATAAGTTGTTCGCCTCGTTCACCGGCAGTCCTCTGGTCGTGCCGGAAGGTGTCCAATGGTCTAAGATATGCTTGGCATCGCCCTCACCCAAGTCCACAAAAGCGACGATATTACGCGCCTCATCGTACATACCTCGTTTATTGGTTACCCACACTTCCACTTTGTTGATTTGGACACCACTGGCGATATAAGGAAGCGAAGCCATTGCCTCTTCATAATGGTCACGGAAATAGTGACTTAAGAAGAAGTGTCGGTTCTCATCGTATTCGTCAATCTTCTTCTCAAAACGTGTGGTCTGTGCACCTCCCTCGGAACTGACATTCTGTGCCTCGGAGCGTTGTTGAGAGATAAGAGCCTGAATCTTCAGTTTACCGAATTGGAGATTGGTTTTGATACCAAACAAAGCCTGCGTTGAGCGAATAAGAGAGGAATTAAGGTCCATCGACACATTACCTGCCTCGATAGATTGGATAATATCGTCCTCTTTACCTTTGTAGTTTAATTTCAAGTTCTGTTGATCGAAATCAAACGAAGCCTCGGTGTTGTAGTTCAAGTTGAAGTTTAACTTGTCACCCACTTTGGCATTGACACTGGCTTGGATCTTCTCGTCAAAATCGAAGATGTTATTATTCTTTCCTCGCTCGGTTAAGCTGGGATTATCCACAAACTGGTGCTTAAAACCGAATAAAAGTTCTGCACTTCCTTGTAATTTTAGTTGAACACCGCCCGGACCAAACACTTTATCTGCCGGACCGATGTCAAACTTCATGTCCGTGATATCAAACTTCCGCTCATTACTATGATCCGCCTCACTAATCTTATTCTGCCAATACGTGTGCATCACCTGCTGTTCTTGGTAGTGTGCATATTCTTTGGGCGTGAGCATATAAGGCGTGGTAATATCCAACTGACCTATCTTTGTGTGCAAGATATAATTGCCGGAGATGGGGTCATAAACGACCTCAGTATGCATCAAATCCTCTTTGGGGATAGGTAACTTGTTCGCCATAATAGCGCTGTCACGAGGAACGGTATCGGTCAGCACTTCTTGCGCTTGCAAAGGCAAAAAGAAACAAATAAGTACGGGTAATATAAAGAGTATTCGTTTCAAATTATAACATTTTAAGGGCTTGACGGATAATCGTCTCTACATTGGCTGCGGGAGCCTCTTTCAAAATCTTATCCACTACTTTTGCACTTGCCGCAGCCGCAAAACCTAACATAGTAAGTGCGCTCACCGCTTCGGTCTTGAGTTCGTTGTCGGCACTCGGCAGATCCAAGCCTAACGGCAACTCCGTAGAATCGTTACCGAAATCTATCTTCAGCACTTTATCCTTTAAGTCCACAATGATTCGTTGCGCCGTCTTTGGACCCAGTCCTTTCACTTGGGCAAGAGCTTTCGCGTTCCCCGTGGCTATGATCTGACGCAATTCACTGGCGGTATAAGCGGACATAATCATTCGGGCGGTGTTTCCCCCAATACCACTCACGGTCATCAAGAGAATAAAGAGTTCGCGCTCTGCTTTTTGGGTAAACCCAAAGAGGTCGTGCGTATCCTCGCGGATAATCTCCGTGACATACAATTTTACGACTTGGTTTTCCTTACCGGCAAAGGCGGAAAAAGTAGGCAAAGCAATGTTAATTTCGTACCCCACTCCCGCTGCTTCGATTACAGCATAAGTAGGGTTGAGTTCTGTGAGTTGTCCGTTAATATAATCAATCATATCGCGTGGTTTTTCTGCAAAACATGCAAATATCGCGCAAAGGTACAAAAAAAAATTGAATTGGCGAAATCTTTTTGCATTTCTTTAGTAGAAAATTATAGATTTTTGCAAAAAAATATATTTTTTTGTCTTTACGCTTGCGTATATGAAAATTTATCCTTATCTTTGCGCTCAATTTAATATATTTGGCGTAATATACACTTTTTATGGCAAGAACAGAAATTTCAACATTAGGAGAGTTTGGGTTAATCAGACACTTGACGGACAAACTTCCTACCCAACAATCCTCCACCTTAAAGGGCGTTGGAGACGATGCGGCTGTGATTAAAAACCAACCCGGAGAACGCACATTAGTCACCACGGACTTGTTGTTAGAAGGGATCCATTTTAATCTCGAATATGTTCCGCTCAAACATTTAGGTTATAAGGCAGCCGTCGTTAACTTCTCCGACATCTATGCAATGAATGGTCGTCCCACTCAAATCGTTGTCGGAGTGGGTATTTCCAGTCGATTCTCGGTAGAAGATATGGAGGAACTCTTCGCAGGAATACGCCGTGCGTGTGAGGAATATGGAGTAGATATTGTAGGAGGGGATACGTGCGCTTCGATGACGGGTCTAACCATCAGTATCACCTGTTTGGGTGTAGCCAAAGAACAAGATATCGTTTATCGTAACGGAGCAAAAGTGAACGACCTTATCTGCGTTAGCGGCAACTTAGGCTCTGCTTATATGGGACTTCAACTCTTGGAGCGTGAGCGTTTGGCTCATCAAGGACAAGAGGTACACGATATTCCTGCTTTTGAGGAACGCGAATATCTGCTGGAAAGACAACTCAAGCCCGAAGCCCGTCGCGATATCATCGAACAACTACACAAAGCGGGTATCCGTCCAACAGCGATGATGGATATCAGCGATGGACTTAGTAGTGAGATTATGCATATTTGCACGCAGTCAAATGTGGGTTGTGCCATTTATGAAGATAAACTGCCTATTGACTACCAAGCAGCGGCATTAGCCGAGGAGATGAATCTCAATATCGTCACTTGCTGTCTCAATGGAGGAGAGGATTATGAACTACTCTTTACCTGTGACATCAAGGATTATGAGAAACTTATCCCATTAGATGATGTATATATCGTAGGTCACATCACCAAACCCGAGTTGGGACACCTCTTGATTGGTCGCGGTGGGGAAGAAATGGAACTACAAGCACAAGGCTGGCAAGCATTCAAACAGAATCAGCAATGAAAATCGTTATTTTAGGTACAGCATGGCCCTATCGAGGTGGATTGGCAACGTTCAACGAACGTTTAGCCAACCAATTCCGCAAAGAAGGAAACGAGGTAGAAGTGTGGACTTTTACGTTGCAGTATCCGTCTTTCCTTTTCCCTGGTAAGACGCAGTTCACAAACGATCCTGCACCTAAAGATTTGACGATTGTTCGCAAACTCAATTCCTGTAATCCTTTTAACTGGATTCGTATAGGGCGTACCTTAAAAAAGATGGCACCCGACAAACTGATTTGTTGCTATTGGATGGCTTTCTTTGCTCCTATCTATGGGACTATTTGTCGTATTGTACGAAGGAATCATAAGACGCAATGTGTGGCTTTAGTTCACAATATGTTCCCACACGAAAAGAGCCTTCTCGATAAACTCTTTGCCCCCTATTTTGTACATAGTCAAGACGCTTTTGTGGCGTTGAGCGATTCGGTGGTACAGGATATTCACGCTTTAACAAACGCACCCGCTACCTTCTCGCCTCACCCCATCTATGATCACTATGGAGATAGGGTTGATAAAGCCACTGCTTGTAAGGCATTAATTCTCGATGAAACCAAGGATTATTTGCTTTTCTTTGGTCTTGTAAGAGCCTATAAGGGATTAGACCTTTTACTTGATGCGTTTGGGATTATCAAAGACAAACAGCCCAATCTTCAACTCATCGTTGCAGGCGAGTTCTACGAGGGGGAAGACAAATATACTAAACAAATCATTGACCTTGGGTTGGAAGGCCGCGTAATCATTCGCAATGAGTTTATTCCGGATAGCGACTTATGCCTCTATTTTGGAGCAGCAAGTCTGATTGTACAACCCTACAAGTCGGCGACACAATCGGGAGTGACCCAAGTGGCTTTCCATTTTGAAAAACCGATGCTTGTCACCAATGTGGGAGGATTAGGGGAGATTGTACACGATGGCAAAATGGGTTATGCTGTTACACCCGAGCCAAACGCTATCGCTACTGCCATTGACGATTATTACACCTATCAGCGACAAGAATCTTTTACGAAATATCTACAACAAGAAAAAACAAAATACGGTTGGGACAAGATGACTCAAGCCTTTCAAACAGTAATATGAAAACAGTCAAACTCTTTTTATCCGATGTAGATGGTTGTATGACCGATGGCGGTCTGTATTACACCGAGGACGAACGCGAAGTGAAACGCTTCTGTGTCTATGATGGCATGGGGATGGTGTTATTACGCAAACATGGTATTCCGTGTGGTATATTAACGAGTGAAGAAACAGCTATTGTGCGCCATCGGGCACAAAAACTCAACCTTGATTACCTATATATGGGTGTAGGTCGTGTGGTTGATAACAAAAGTATCTCGAAGTTAGATGCCGCACAAGAGATTTGTGCTAAATTAGGTATCACTCTTGACGAGGTTTGTTTCGTTGGCGATGATGTGAACGATATCCCCTTACTCGAAAAAGTAGGAACGCCCGTTTGTCCTGCCAACGCACAGCCTGCGGTCAAGTCCATTCCCGGTATCCTCGTCTTGGAACATCGCGGCGGCGAAGGGGCTATTCGAGAGATCTGTGATAAAATACTTTCAATGGTATAGAAGCATCGGTAGTAGAACGATAGTAGATAGAAGGATGACAATACAATGATAAAAATGAAAAATATAGGTGTAATTTTAGCTGGCGGTGTTGGTCAGCGTTTTGGAGAGGTGTTACCCAAACAGTTTCTCAAAGTAGCAGGTAAAACCATCATTGAGCATAGTATTGATGCAATGGAACAAAACGAGTTCATTGACGAGATCTGTGTGGTTGTTCACCCTTTGTATATCAACAAGATGGAGGAGATTATCCTCAAGAACTCTTGGCGTAAGGTGACCAAACTCTTGCGTGGTGGAGACGAGCGTTATATGTCCAGTTTAGCCGCCATTCAGGCATACGAATCGACACCGGAAGTGCGCCTTATTTTCCATGATGCCGTTCGTCCGTTGGTGAGTCAACGTATCATCAATGATGTTGTCAAAGCTTTAGACACCTATTCTGCTATTGATGTGGCAGTACCGGCTACGGACACCATCATTCAAGTTGATAAAAATGGCGATTTCATCGAACAAATCCCTGTTCGTCAATACTTGCGTTGTGGACAGACACCTCAAGCATTTTGGTATCCTATCATCAAAGAAGCGTACGACAAAGGATTACAAGATCCGGCATTCCGTTCAACCGATGACTGTGGCGTTGTGACGAAGTACCTACCGGATGTCAAAGTGTATGTCGTAGCCGGAGAAGATGATAATATGAAACTCACCTATCCAAAGGATGTGTTCTTGTTAGATAAACTTTTCCAAGTGCGAACTGCTAATATTGACGAAGGAGTAGATTTCTCGGGTCTCAAAGATAAGGTGCTCGCGGTGTTTGGAGGAAACTCGGGTATTGGCGCTTCGCTCGTTGAAAAAGCTCAACAAGCAGGAGCCAAAGTGTTTGTTTTCTCTCGTTCTGTCACCCAAACGGATGTCGCCGATCGTAGTAGTGTAAGAAAAGCCTTACAGCAAGTCTTGAAGGAGGCCGGAAAGATTGATTATGTTGTGAATAGTGCCGCTTTGTTGAGTAAACAGCCTCTACTCTCTACGTCGGAAGAGGAGGTGCAAGCGATTATTCGCACCAACTACGATGGTGTGGTAAATGTCGCATTGGAATCCTATGAAGCATTAAAGCAGACGCGTGGTCAATTGCTTTTCTATACATCCAGTTCGTACACACGTGGGCGCGCGTTCTATAGTCTATATTCATCCACGAAGGCAGCGGTGGTGAATTTCGTTCAAGCGATTGCCCAAGAGTGGGAGTCGGATGGAATCCGCATCAATGTGATCAATCCCGAACGAACGGCCACACCGATGCGCACAAAGAACTTCGGTATCGAACCCAAAGACACCTTGCTCGACCCCGATAAAGTGGCGGACTATAGTCTGCGCACGTTATTGAGTAGTTTAAGTGGGCAAGTAATTGATGTAAGAAGATAAAAATCCCCCATTGAGGGACAAAAAATGCAAAAAACAGCACTCATTGAGTGATTTATTTACAGAAATGATAGAAAGGAAATTATATGCAAGCCGTAATTTTAGTAATCACTTATTATTGGCCACCTAGTGGAGGAGCGGGAGTGCAACGGTGGCTGAAATTCTGCAAATACTTGCCGGATTTTGGTGTACAGCCCATTGTGCTAACAGTGGACGAACGGCAAGCTTCTTATCCACAGATAGATAACACATTATGCGAAGAGATTCCTTCTAATTTACATATCGTCAAAACAAAAACCAAAGAAATACTTCGTTTTTATCGTCATTTATCTCCAACAGGTGAACTGCCACATACAGGTTTTGGGAATGAAAAACATCCAACACTTTTGCAGAAGATTTCCCGATTCATTCGTGGCAATTTTTTCTTACCGGATCCTCGTCGCGGATGGAATAAATATGCCTACAAAGAGGCTTGTCGATTAATAGAAGAAGAAAGCATCTCAACAATTGTTACGACTAGTCCACCCCACTCCAGCCAATTAATAGGATGGAGACTAAAACGCCGCTATCCGCATATTAAGTGGGTAGCAGATTTGCGGGATCCGTGGACGGATATATACTACAATAAAGACTTATACCAAACGACATTAGCCAAGTTATACAATGCTTATTTGGAACGTAAGGTATTAGAAAATGCAGATCAGGTGATTACAGTCAGTGACGATTGTCGTAGAAATTTTGAAAGCAAAACGAATAGGCCAATCCCTATTAAAGTCATTCCTAACGGATACGACGAAACAGATTTTTTGCTAGAGAAATCGTGTAAAAAAACAGATAAATTCATTCTTTCGTATGTCGGCTCTTTAAGTCCGTTGTATGAAACAAAGACTTTTGTTGCCGCGTTACAACAATTACCTAACGCGGTCAAGGAGAAACTTAAATTGCGTTTTGTTGGGGGAGCCTATGCTAATTTGGTAGCCCAATTGGATAAAATAGGGATAGAGATAGAGTGGTTAGGCTATGTCACACACAAGAAAGCCATCAGTTATATGCAAGCAGCAGATATGTTACTTTTGCTTTTACCCGATCAACCGGAGAATAAAGGTATATTGACGGGTAAGTTGTTTGAATATATGGCTTCGGGCAAGCCCGTGCTGATGATTGGCTTCCCTGATGGGGACGCTGCAAAGATATTGAACCAATACGAGAATAAAGGCGTTTTTGCTTTTGGCGAAACGGAACAAATATGTCAATTTATCACCGATGCGATGGTTTCCTCTCCGGTCATTCATTCAGAGGTGGCTTTACAATATAGTCGAAAGTCTTTAGCCGCAAGATACGCTATTGAGTTGTAAATAATTACAAAAAGCCAAATAATTAACTTCAGCATTGCATAATGTTTCCCATTGTTTTCGGGCATTGATACGCTTTTGATTCAAGTCTTGGTCGTGATATAAATCCGTAATAACCCGAGCCAAGTCTTGTTCTGTGAGGTTAGCATCTACTAATTTGCCAATCATTTCGTTCACAAGTTCACTCGTTCCTCCCACATTAGTCGCTAAAATAGGGATACCCGCAGACAACGCCTCCATAATAGACACCGGAACACCTTCAGAAGTACTGACGTTGACAAATAAATCTATATGAGTAGAAACATATAAGTTCATAATCATATTATTGGGCATTCTACCCAAAAAATCCACAGAAACATTTTTAGGTAATTGAGTAGAGATTTTCTTGACTTGATTCAGCGTAGGACCATCTCCAATATGAGTCCAATGTATTGGGAAATCCACATGTTTTAAACTATCGGCTATTAGATTTAAGCGTTTTAGAGGTATTGCATTGGAGCAACTGAGGATGTGAAAAGATTTCGATTTTTCAGAAGGGTTGATTCCTGAAGAAACCACACCCAATCGAAACACGTCACAAGAACCTTTGATATATTGTTGATAACGCGACAAAAGATATTCTTTACCATTGTTTGAGATTGGGCAAACACTATCTAAGTGGGAAAGAAGCAGTTTTCGAAAAGGAATATACCCTTTTTTAGCATAATCATACAAATCAGACCCATGAAAACGAGCAATCGTTCGGCATCCCGTGGATTGTTTAAGGAAAGGCAAACATAATGCCCATTTATCTCCCCAATACGAGTAAACGATATCGTCTTTCGTAATGTGATAATCACGCAAAATAGGATAAGCAGCTCTAAAAGTAAATAAGGCGGTCATAAAGTTCCATATTCTATTGAAACGATATGCCCGTTCTTCAAAAAAACACTTAACCAATGTCCACAAGGGTGCCGATGAGAAAATACCCCGAAATAGCAAATATGCTTTTTGTTTTGTATCCTTTTTTAAAGCGACAGGATGTAAGATAAAATGTGGTGGTATTGTTCTTGTAGTTGAAGTAACCGCATAGAGAGGAAACACATGTATTTCATCAAATACCTCTGCCAAATAGCGAGCCTCTGTGTCTAAAAAGGTTTCCCCAAAATCATGAGGCCACGTTGTGGTTAATAATATCACTCTTTTTGTTTGCATATCTGAAATATAAAATCGTTCCAAGGCTCAACGCTATTGATAGAATAATCATTGCAATGCACCACTTATCCGTTTTGAGGGCTGCGGGAACGAATTCCATCACTATCTCATGTTGACCTGCCGGAATAACGGCTGCACGCAACGTATAGTCGGCGCGACCTATCGGTTGCTCCTCTCCGTCTATATAGAGGTGCCAATCGTGAGGATAATATATCTCCGAAAAGACGCAAACACGATCCTCTGATACGTTCGCTTTATATTCCAACCTATTGGGAGCATAACTCGTCATCTCAATCTGAGCCGGAGCCATGGATTCTGCCGATAAAACCGCTGCAAATTGCTTATCCGCCACCGCCGTGCGTCGTAAGTCCAAGGTGTTAAGGGCATCACTTTCGGCATTGGGGGTCTCTACAAACTCCACCCTATCCACAAACCACGCATTACCAAAGGCCTCAGGATTGAGTTGAACACCATTGCGCGTGATGATATATTTAGTGTTGAGCATATTGATTACCTGCCAATTATTACGCGAGATATGCTCATCAATAAGGTCTTGATAACGACGCAGTTTGGCTGCCGAATAGCCTCCAATAGACTTCAAACGATAGGAAGTGCGGGCATCATTGAAGGTGTTGGACGTTAAATTGAGGACGCGATAATCCAGACTCTTGTCTTTAAGAATCTGCTCCTCCCAAGGTTGCATAGCGAAATAACGGTTGTCGTCTTTCTTGCTCACAAAATTATCAGCACTGAAGAAACGACGATCAACAGGTACCATATCCAAAAGAATGAGTATGCCGAGGACGGCATATAGAACGGCTTTGCCTGTCAGACCGCTTCGCTGTAAGACCGCTTCGCTGTTAGAACGCTTCGCTGAAAGATGTAGGTAAACGAATAGAGCCGCAGCCGCTAAAGCGATGAAGATAAACGAACGCCAAGCATCCGCTTTTAACATCGCCGCGCGTTGATCGACAATCATTTGATAGATATCGTTTCCTACTTGTCCTTTCCATTGTGCATCATAACTTGAAGTAAACGAACATATACTGCCCCCAAAGAGAGCGAAGATCAGGCAGAGGCCTGCCGTGATACCGGCGGCGATGTAAATAGACCGCTGCGCTGAAAGACCGCCTTCGGCTGTTAGACGTTGCAAGGCAAGGAAACCTAATAGGGGCATAGTAATCTCTGCCACGACTAAGATACTCTCCACGGCTCGGAATTTATTGTACATTGGGAAGTAATCGAAGAAGAACTCCGTAAAGGGCATAAAGTTCCGTCCCCAAGCGAGGGCAACCGAGAAGAGTGTAGCAATGAGTAGAGCCCATTTATAAGGTCCTGGCACAATAATGAGACCTAACACAAAGAGGAAAACGATGATTGCTCCCATATAAACAGGACCGGAAGTGAAGGCTTTCTCACCCCAATAAGTAGGTGCCTGCTGACAGAACTGTTTCGCACTACCTTTCGGTACACGCGCCTTGACGAGTTCGTCATAAAGGACGGATTTAGTGCCCACATTATAACCACTGGCTCCACCCATAAAATTAGGAATGAGGAAGGTCATCGTCTCATTGATGCCGTAGGACCAAGCGGTAGCGTAATCAAGATCGAGTCCTGCTGTTTTATTGGTGGCATCGGATTCCTTGACGAGTTCGGAGTGCCCTCCACGCATGGTTTCTTTGAGGTAACTCTGGTTCATCTGCCACCAACTAAGTTTGGTTCCAAAGATAAGCAACGCGCATATCAGGAGGATACCTACTCCAATACCAAGGTCTTTCCAGCGTTTTTCGGAAATATGAATATACAGTTCTGCAATTACTAAAACGCCGATGAGCATACAAATGTAATAGGTCATCTGCGGGTGCAACGTAATGGACATTATTCCAAATATCAATACAATGGGAATGCCAAGACTATACCGTTTACGAAAGATGGCATATACACCACCTATTATTGGGACTAAAGAACGAATTGCATCCACTTTTGTCATGTGTCCTGCTGGAATAATGAGGAAAAAATAGGACGACAAACCCATAGCCAAACCGCCAATCAGACTTAGCCACGGATTGACTTCAAAACATAATAACATTATAAAAAAGCCCAAAAAATAGGAAAAAATCATCCCTATCGGACGCATATCTCCCGAGAAGAAACCATTAGCAACCTTATGGAAAGGCGTTATCCAATCCGCGGAAGGTAATTTGCTGGTTATCTGGAATGTCGGCATCCCACCAAACATCGAGTTAGTCCACCAAGTTGTTTCTCCTGTCTGTTGTTTGTACTCGATAGCCTCTTGTGCGGCCCCTTTCCAGTTGTTTATATCCCCTGCTTGCAGCACCTTGCCTTCCAATAGGGGAGAACAGTAAAGAACGGCAATAGCAATAAACACGACAATGGCTACCACGTATGGTAAGCACTTTTTCCAATCCATATTCAGTTTTTTCATAGTCCTAATAATTATATATTCGCTCGTATAGCAGCGAGTTCGTTGCGTAATCGTTGTAGGATCTCAGTGGCACGTTGGCGCACATCCACTTGTTTGGTTCCGTGTTTGAGTTCGTTGCGGATAGCCTCGATACGAGTGATCTTGAGGTCGTCACGTAGATACTTGATTTGTTTGATGAAATCAATGTTTTCTTGCGTATAGTAACGATTCCCGTGACCATCTTTGCGCGGCTTGAGATCCTCAAACATCTTTTCCCAATAACGGAGGGTAGCATCGGTCAAACCGGTTTGTTGTCTGACCTCTTTCATCGAATAATATGTGCGTTCTATCTCCATTAGAATATTAGAATTTGATGGCGATGTGTACCTCGGGCGTTCGCGTTTGTCGCAAGGCATCGTAGTATATATCGGGTTCGATATTCATACTTAAGTCGGGTGACATATCAAAGTCAAAGAGTTGGGCATCCACATAGGCATCAATGATAGACAAGCCATAGACCAAGAGGGTCGCCACAATACTGATGTCTCGATAACGGCGGAAGGTACTTTGTTGATTCTCAAGTGTTTGTGTATAGCGGTCTCGTCCTCCCATTCGCTCGATATCGTAACCTCTCGGCAGAATCGCATTATACGAACGCTTGGGGTCGGTAGAGAGCACCTCATCTGTTATAATATCCCGATAGGCCGTCTTGTAGGTATCGAAACTTGTTTGGTTGAGAACGATAGCGTAAGCACACCCCATCAGTCCACCATAGACAATAGGCAGTTTCCAATAACTGCGGTTATATATCTGTCCTGCACCGGGAAGGATAGCCGCCATCCACACAGCCCGATAAGGATCCGGTTTCCAGTGAGCCGGAATCGTGTCGTTTTCGTGGGCTGAGAGAACCAACGAGCAGAAGAGTAATATGGCAGTTAGCGTTTTTTTCAACGGAAATGGCTGATAATTTCGTTTAACTCTTTTTCGTTCGCAAAGAAAATAGTCAGTTTGCCTTCGGTCACTTTCACTTTTTGTGGGAAGATCTCCGATAGGATGTTTTGTTGACGCAAGTAAGGATGAGGCGTCTTTTGTATTTTCTCTTTGGCAAGCGATTTGGCATGGTTCACCAAAGCTTCCACTTGTCGAACAGATAAACCATTTTCCAATATCTTGTGGTAAATAGTTATTTGTTGTTCAGCGGATTGGCTACTCAAGATAGCACGCGCATGCCCCATATCAATTTTCTTGTCTTTGACACCCATCTGTATTTCTGCCGGCAGTTTGAGAAGACGCAGATAGTTCGTAATCGTAGCGCGTTTCTTGCCTATCTTCTCTGCCATCCTTTCTTGGGTGAGTTGGTACTCGTCCATCAGTCGTTGGTACGCCAAAGCAATCTCAATAGCGTCCAAGTCTTCGCGTTGAACGTTCTCTATCAGAGCCCACTCCATCACTTGCTCATCCTTAGCCTCTTTGATATAAGCCGGGATAGTGGTCAGTCCTGCTTTTTTTGCGGCACGATAACGACGCTCACCGGCAATGATCATATAGGTATCATCCTCGTTCTTACGCAGTGTGATAGGAGAGATCACACCGTGCTCGCGGATAGAGTCCGTCAACTCTTCGAGTGCCTCTTCGTCAAACGTTCGACGCGGTTGGTCGGGATTGGCGACAATCTGGTTGAGGGGCACTTCGTTTATACTACTTCCTCCGTTGGTATCCACGCGGGAGGTGTCTATCAAGGCGTCTAATCCACGCCCAAGTCCTGTCATTCGTTTCATAGTCTATGCGATTTAGTGTTTTTGACGAGCCATTAGTTCTTTGGCGAGTGCCGTATAGTTCTTCGCTCCCTTACTGGAAGCATCATAATCGAGTACCGATTGTCCATGACTGGGTGCTTCGCTCAAACGCACATTACGCGAGATAACCGTGTTAAACGCAAGGTCCCCGAAATGACGCTTTACCTCTTCATAGACTTGGTTACTAAGGCGCAAACGGTTATCGTGCATGGTGAGTAAGAATCCTTCAATCTGTAAGTTCGGATTGAGTTTAGACTTGATGATCTTGATGGTATTGAGCAGTTTAGCAATACCTTCCAAGGCGAAGAACTCGCATTGTACAGGGATGATAACACTATCGCTGGCGGTCAGCGCATTGATAGTAATCAGTCCTAACGAAGGCGAGCAATCGATGAAGATATAGTCATAGTCGTTCCGTATCTTTTGGAGCATATTATTGAGCAATGTCTCGCGATTAGGGATGTTAAGCATCTCTATTTCTGCGCCTACCAAGTCAATATGACTCGGGATGATGGATAAGTTTTTTGTCGGTGTGGGTAAGGTAGCCTTGTTAGGATCCAACTGATTAACAAGACACTCATAGATAGTGCTGTTAAGTTCGCGAATATCCACACCCAAACCGGAAGAAGCATTCGCTTGTGGATCTGCGTCGATAAGGAGGACTTTTTTGCCTTGTTCTGCTAAAGCAGCCGATAGATTAATAGCCGTCGTGGTCTTTCCCACTCCTCCTTTTTGATTTGCGATTGAAATAATTTTTCCCATATATTGTTGAATTAAAAAGATTCTTGTTTAGCAGGTTTAGCAAGTTTAGCAGGTTTAGCGGGTTTGAATTCCCAAAGCCAAGCGAGGTGAATGCCGATACTAAGGGGATTGGACTGTAATAAGTCTGCCCCCACTTTATTATCATATAAAGTTCCAAGCGAGTAGTTCGCTCTTACCTCTAACTGATACACCCCGGCATGGCGACTGCGGAAATAGCAACCTAAACCTCCGGCTATACCCCAATCGAAAGGATGTTCGAGTTTTTGGT
Source organism: Paludibacteraceae bacterium (assembly GCA_045627765.1). GTDB lineage: Bacteria > Bacteroidota > Bacteroidia > Bacteroidales > Paludibacteraceae > Colicola. The sequence goes on from JAZQOG010000061.1 coordinate 30,927, forward strand.
ATTCGGGTCGGTCAGGGAATCCTTCGGGATTATGATTGATAACCTCGTCTTTGATACAATAACCTATTTGTGGTCCAAGATTGACAAATCCTCTAAAACTCTGTGATCCAAAATAAATGTGCATAAGGAAAGGCAATTCCAAATAATGCAGTTGTCGGGTATAGTTAGCCACGACGTTATTCGCGTCTTTACCCGTTTCGCGCCAACCGCGTTGCATATAGTTTAGTTCCACTTGTACGGCGCAACATTTCTGTTCGCTATAGCGAAAAACCAGTCCTCCTGTGCCGCCTAAGATAGCACCTTTAATAAAGGGATTCATATAGTCATTGGTGGGCGAGAAAAGTACGGTGGAACCGAGCACACCTCCATGTACACCGAGGTATATCTCGGGGGTCGTCAACCGCTTCTGCGCCTGCACTCCTACACAGAACACAAGCAGTAAACCAAGACAATATAAATGCCTACTTCTCATGAATGACTTTGATATACGTGTTTATATACCCACCCTCTCCTACTTGTTCTAAACGCAGGTCGGATTGTAATCCGTAAGGCAGGGGTTGTTTTCTTAAGTATGCCAAGAACTGCCGTGTCAAATCGTATCCTAACAAATCGAAGCGCGGATTATCCGAGGCTCGCGAATGGTCAAAATAGAGTTTGTATGCTTCCTCATAGTCAAACTTCGACGAAACAGAATCGGAAGCAAAGATAGTGGCATATATTTGCGGCAAAACAATCTGCTCTTTTTGCCAAGCATAGTGACTATAGAGGTAGAGTTGATGATGCTGTTTACCCGTCGTCAAGTGAGGCAAGATGATTTGGAGGTTGTTAAACTTCTCCGTATTAAACAGAATGATATTCTTCACATTGTCCTTAAGACTTAGGAACAACGAGTCTGCCATGATATTATGAAGCGTCGTGACGGTATAAGGCAGTCCGCGACTGATAATCCCCTCGCGGATATAGCGGATATTCTGAGAGATATCGGCTTCGCGTCCTTCCACCAGTACAAAATTGATTGAATCTCCCGTATTGGAGAGGTAGTTCAAGATCGTATCTGCCTCTTGGTCTGCCGTAGCATTAAAACGGAAGAGCGAAGGGTTCTGCGCTAATGTCGGCACATTATCCGTAAACGGAATCAAGGTTGGAATCTGATGTTCCTTAACCAAAGAGTCGATTACCATCACTTGTTGTGGGTAAGCCGGTCCAATGATGGCGTTCATCGAATCGAGTTTGCCTTCCAGTACCAATTGCTCTATCTCCGTTTGTCCTTTGCCAATATCAAACGTATATAGGTTGACCGGATTAAGGCTATCTTGTTCCATCTGAAGAGCAATCAGACTACCCTCATAAAAATCCACAAAACGGTCCATCGCCTCGGTTCGTTTGGTCACTTGTGCCTGTAAGGGCAACAACAAAGCAATGTTTATCGCTCCCTCCAATGGGGTCTGCACTACGGGCGCAGAGGGAGCAGGCTCTACCACAGGAGCAACAGGAGCGGGCTCTACCACAGGCGCAGCAGGCGTAGGCTCTACCACGGGAGCAGGCTCAGCAACAGTAGTGCGCCCCGAAGGGATATACAGGGTATCGCCGTACTGCAAACCGCGATCTTTGAGGAACGGATTCCACTCGATAACCATCGATTGGGAAACACCAAAATTGACACTAATACGATAGATACCAATACTACGCTCTACCGGATAGCGGTACACAATAACACCTTCGACGGTGTCTGTGGGATAGTCTAAATTAGGATTTTGAGCAAAACCCAAGCCCATCCAACTCAGCGTGATGGCAAGTATAAATAATTTTTTCTTCATATCTTTGAGTATTTATTTCTTCTAACAAAAAAGACGATTGTTCCCAATATCGCTAATATCCCCACCGGCACGAGGGTGCTAACGCATTGGATAGTGGTGCGGTGGGTCTGTGCTTGTTGGGTATTGAGTAGCCGCAGTGCTACCTGCTTTTGTCTTAGTTCAATCAGTCCTTCGGTATCCGTCAGCCACAAAACAGCATTAACCAAAAAGTCCTTATTGGCAAACGTCATTTGCGAGTAGCGGTCTAATCCCAAAGGCAGCGGTTGACCTTCCGCCCACTCGTTGCGGATGATGTTTCCGCACCCGACAATGATTTGTTTCGTGATGGGGCTATAAGAGGTCGTTGGTCCCGGGTTGGTTATCTCGCGAGGTGCCTGTCGATGGGCATAAAGCGAAGCGAAACGCCCTTCTAATGCCACCGCTACGGGGGCGTGTCGATATTGGAACTCGTTCGGGTCGGGATTAAAATCCACCAAATCCACTTTGGCAGGCACACCGATCAAACGCGTGTCCGAAGACGTAGCGAGTAACACTTCGTAGCGCAGACTATCGACGGGTAGCACCTCGATGGGCGAAGCAAAGACCGAACTGACTTGACCCAAATGGCGCGTGATAGACGAGCGTTCCGAAGTGAGCAATAAGGGCGCATAGAACCACGGAACGGGTTGATAATTCGGTTGTTCCCGATTGGCAGATACATTCACCGGCACTTGCAGACATTGCAGGTCTTGCACAATCGCCGGTCGCACCTTAAACCCGTACTTAAAGAACAGGTCGTCCAAGTTAACGTCCAAACGGATAGCCGGAGTAAATCCTTGACTAGACAAAGCGTCTTGCGAGAACATTACCCCATTGACGAGCCAAAGGATGTGCCCCCCTTGCATCACGTATTGGTCTAAGATATACTTGTCTTTTTCCGAGAACGCCTGCTGTGGGTCGGCAATGATCACCGCCTGATAGTCGTTCAACTCGTCAGCGGAAGTACCTAACACACCCCTATCTATTTGGAAATAGCGGCTTAGACTTAGGCTCAAGTCGTACACATTCTGCTCGGGCAGTTCGCCGTGCCCCTCAAGGAAAGCAATCCGCGGGGTCGTGGTTTGCTTTAAGAGGTGGAGGTCCTCGGCAATAGCGTACTCTAAGTTCTCAATGCTTTGATTGAGGTTTTGTTCACCACTGCGTCCTCGCACATTCTGTAGCAAGTTAACGTAAGTTTTTTTATCCCCATACTCAATCTTAAGATATGGGAAGCAGGGTGTCTGAATCGTCTTCCCATCGCGTTCACGCTCGTGAATAAGAATGGGTGTACAACCGGCTTGAAGGAGTCGTTTTTGTTCGGTTTCATCGGGAATTTTTGTCTCTATCTCCCAAGACGGATAGCGGTTTTGGCACTCCTCCATCAAATCAATCGTTGCCCGTTGCAAACGGACAAATCCGGCATTTAAGTCTCCCGACAGATACAACGTCGCCGAAACAGGTTGGTCCAACTGTTGGAGTAGCGATATCGTAGCCGGGTGCAGACTATACCGATGATCGTCGGTAAGGTCCACACGGAACGCGGAATCCCCTCGTAATATAAAAAAGGTAACGAGGAGACCAATCAGTCCGCCTGCCGCTCCTAAGTAAATATTTTTAAGATTCTTATCGAGCACTAACCTGTTGCTTTAATTCATTCAGCACTTCGTTGTTAATCTCCACCGGATATTTAGCACGCAGACTCTTTACCCATTCTTTCTCCAAATAGTCCTGATAATCGGTGGTTACTTGGTTACGGATATCCATATAAGTCTCGGGGCGTTTGATTTTCTTACCCATCGTGGTGACAACGGGTAATGCCTCGTTGGTCTTCACTTTCGCGTCTTTGTTGCCAAACACATATTTGTCAATCGTGGTGCTTTGTCCTTCAGCCCACAAGCCATAGACACAGGTTACCACAGTAGTGGAATCGGTATTCAAGCGTTGTTTGATATACGATTGAACGGAGTCGGGCTGTGCGTTTTTAACAATCTGTTTGGCGATGGTTGCCACCTCTTCGTTTTGGCAAGAAAGCAAGTATCCTTTGAAGCGAGGAGTGTTCCATTTGTATTGGTTCTTGTGGAATTTGAAATAGTTCTCTAAACCGATAGAGTCTTTGGCAGCCTTATCCCAAACCTCTTCCAAACTAACATCAAACAGTAGGATTCCGTCGTGATACTCTCTTACCAAAGCGTTGAACTCGGGGTATTTCTCTTCGAGGTGCAGGTTAGCATACTCTTTCACCTCATTGTCCGTCATCGTGGCGGGCAGGTTATATTCTTGTCTTGCTTTGCGAACAAAAGACACTTCCATTTGTTTGCTGCGCTCGTCGCGACTGACGTTGCGCTCTATCTGGCTACGTATTTCTTCTAAGGGTTGCAGACCACGCTCACCCGATTTGAAGATGATGTGCCAACCAAAACGGCTACGGATAGGTTTGCAAACCGAAGGCACTTTCATTCCCATTACGGCGTCCTCAAAGGGTTTAACCATCATTCCTTGACCAAACCAGCCAAGTTCACCACCTTTGACAGCCGAACCTTTATCGTCCGAGCACTCGCGAGCTAAGTCGGCAAACGATTCGCCATCAATGAAACGGCGGTAGATAGAGTCAAGCACGAGGCGTTGGCTCTCAACGGCAGCTTCATTACCTTGCGGCACCATCTTCATGATGTGCGAAGCCTTAACCTCTTTGAACACGCCTTCTTCCTCTACCAAAGCGATGTGGAAACCATAACCGCTGCGGAAGATGGGCGTAACCTCACCCACGGGCGTGGTATAGACGGCATCCTCGAAAGCATAGACGTAGCGGAAGGGCGTAATCCAACCTAACTCGCCTTGGTTCTCTTGTACACCCGGATCGGTAGAAACTTCCAAAGCCACCTTACCGAAATCTTCGCCGTTGACAACGCGCTCACGAGCGGCTTCTATCTTCGCTAAAGCAACTGCGGTCGTCGAATCGTCACTGTTCATCGGGCATTGGATGGTGATGTGTGCAGCACGACGAGGGTGCGCCATGCGTTGATAACTCATCACTACGAGGCTATCAAATGCAGCCGAATCGGTCATGTACTTTGCGGCTGCTTGAGCACGGTAACCGGCTAACTCTTTTTGGAACTCCGCCGTGGTGTCCAAACCGCGAGAGAGGGCCTCCTCCACTTTTAACTTGAAGTTCACAAACAGATCAACGTAGTCGTCCATCGTCTTTTGTTCGGCGTTGGTACCCTGATTGTTCTTTTGATAGATGTACATAAACTCGGAAGCCATGATGGGCTTTCCGTTGATAGTCATTAAGACTTGGTCCTCTGCTACAGCGCTCATCGCAATGAAGAGGGTAGCGATACTAAAGATAAACTTTTTCATAATACAATTTTTATATGTTTTTATCGATTTTATGTCTTTTTTCGTTGTTCTTTGCTTCATTTTCAACAAAAATGCGTGCAAAATTACAATTTTTTTCTGAAATATACAAATATTTGGAAAATATTTTGTATCTTTGCAGTCGATTTTAAACAAAAAGCTATGATTTTACCCAAATTTACCGAAAAACAAGTCGAAAAAGTGGCTCAAATGTTCGAGCGAGCAGAGCGTGTTGTCATCCTTATCCACATGTCCCCCGACGGCGACGCGATGGGTTCCTCCCTCGGCCTCAAACACTACCTTCAATCTGTCCTTCAGCGCAGCGGTCTTTCAGCGCAGCGGTCTGCCAGCGATAGCGGTCTGCCAGCGAAGCGGTCTGTATCCGTCATCGTCCCCAACGCCTTCCCATCCTTCTTGCAATGGATGCCGGGTGCCGAAGAGGATTTGATATACGAGAAACAGGCAGCCGAAGCGGATAAACTGTTAGAGGAAGCGGATTTGATTATTTTGACGGATTTTCATGAGCCCAAACGGATAGGTTCGTTGGGGGATAAACTGCTACAAGTTCTCGATGAAACCAAGGATATTTGCATCATCGACCACCATTTAGCAACCATTGATGTGGATGCTACTTTTGCAGCCGCAAGGGAGGTTGTACACCTCATTTATCCCGACTCCCCTTCCGCCTCCGAACTCGTCTATAGGCTTTTTTATCAACTTAATCTTTCAGCGCAGCGGTCTTTCAGCGGTAGCGATCTTTCAGGCGAAGCCGGTCATTCAGCAGATTCCATCTGCGGTCTAAATGCAGCCACCTGCCTCTACACGGGTATGATGACGGACACGGGTAATTTCTCCTTTAACAGCAACTATCCCGAGATGTACGAGATTGTGGGGCAATTAGTGGCAGCCGGAGTGAACAAGGACGAAATTTATAATACGGTGTTCAACCAGTATTCGGCAGACAGGATGCGTTTGATGGGTTACTGTTTGTATCAGAAAATGCGCATTTTCCCCGAACATCATACCGCATTGATTTATCTTAGTCGCAAGGAGTTATATCGTTTCAATTTCCAGTCGGGAGATGCGGAAGGACTTGTCAATCTGCCGTTGCAGATTAGCGATGTGTATTATTCGTGTTTTATGCGGGAGGATAAGGTCAATCCGTCAGAAGTGAACTTGGCTAACGGCAGTAAGATTAAGGTGAAGATCTCGCTTCGTTCGCAGGGGGATAGGCCGGTTAATGTCTTTGCTCATGAGGTCTTTGGTGGCGGCGGCCACATGAACGCCTCGGGAGGTGAGTATTACGGTCCTCTTCCCGAAGCCGTCCAAAAGTTCCTCGACAACTATCAAAGCTATTTCAAGAAGGAGTAGAATTGAAAAAGACAGCGCAAGTATCTCACAGTCATAACGTTAGCCTATGGTGCTATGTGGGTGCTATGTTAGTGGAATGTTTACAGACCTTGCGAGGACATTGTTTTGTACGGTTTTAGGTTTACTCGTTTACGGGAATCGTGTCTTAATTATTGTATATTGTTGACTTGTTTACTAAAAAGGTTGACTATGTTCCTAAAATGGTTGACGATAAGAGATGCTCCTCGCATCTCGGCCCACCCGACCTGAGGGTAAACAACTAAAAATTGAGGCGATTAGCCGAGCCCTAAATTTTTCAAAAAAAATATTATCAATCGTTTTTTGTGTCATAATATTCCTCTCTATTGTACCAACGAGCTGCCGGAATAATGGTTGGATCGTTCCTATAAATCGACATTGGAGTTGCATTCTGTAGGCTCATGTGAGGGCGCACATTATT
>JAZQOG010000062.1:0-35212 GCA_045627765.1 Paludibacteraceae bacterium
AGTAGAGGAGTAGGGGGGTAGGGGAATATTCTCTTCTATTTTTTTTACAAGGTGTTGGAAGTCATCTACGGACATAGTGGTTTGGGAGAAGAGGTAGATGGGACGCGAGAAATCGACTTTGTCGAGGTCGGTCTCGTTCTCAATGACGATGGCGGTGTTGTTCGTTTGCCCTTGCAGTCCAATGACCTCCGCGTGACCGGGTTTGCCAAAGATAAGTATCTGTCCCCCATCCGCTTTCGTTTGTTCGTACGTCTCGCGTATGCGGCGTTGTAAGTTCAACACCACAGGGCAAGAGGCATCAATAATCTCAATATCGTTCTTTTTGGCAATGAGATAGGTGGAAGGCGGTTCGCCATGTGCCCGCAGAAGCACACGGGTATGGTGAAGTTGTTGTAACTGCTGATGGTCGATGGTCTGTAACCCTTGCTTAGCGAGGCGTTCGACCTCTTGTCCGTTATGTACGATATCCCCGAGACAATAGAGAGGACCTTTGGTCAGCTCCTCCTCCGCTTTTTTGATGGCACTGGTTACTCCGAAACAGAAGCCTGCGGTGGTATCAATGGTGACGGTCAAAGATGTCATAGATAGTCTGCATTTGCTGTTCGCGCGTGAGGTCGGAGTTATCAATGACGATAGCGTCGGGTGCTTGTCGCAGCGGACTGATGTCGCGGTGTGTATCCCGATAGTCGCGGTCGTTGACATCCTTGAGTACCTCCTCGAAGACGGGGTGTTCGCCTTTGGCTACGAGTTCGTCAAAACGGCGTTGTGCCCTCACTTCCGGACGGGCGGTGAGGAAGAGTTTGAGTTCTGCCTCGGGAAAGACCACCGTACCGATGTCGCGTCCGTCCATGACAATCCCTTTGGCTTGTCCCATGGCTTGTTGCTGCGCCACAAGGAACTGCCGAACGGCAGGGATAGGACTGACTTTAGACGCCATGTTGCCCACTTCGAGCGAACGGATCTTCGACTCGACCGGTTCGCCGTTGAGACAGAGGTCGGGGGAGTAGGTGAGATGGATGTTCTCTTCGAGAAAGTCAAGACTTTCTAAAGGGAGTAGGGGAGTAGGGGAGTAGAGGGGTAGGGTTTCTAAAGCATAAAGGGCGATGGCGCGGTACATGGCACCGGTGTCCACGTAGGTGTAACCGGCATATTTGGCGAGCTGTTTGGCAATCGTCGATTTGCCGCAAGAAGAATATCCATCAATGGCTACGATAATCTTTTTCATTTGAGCATGCTATTTATATCGAGGGTCAAGCCGACCTGGTAGGTGTAGTTATTCCGCGTCAACTGCGAGAACGTGAAGGCGACATTGAACTTATAGATTCGTATTCCTCCGCCTACCGCAAAACCGGCAAAGGAGCGTTGGTCTTTGAGGTTCAACTCAGCGCGGCGGCGGTGGTTGTAACTGAGCGTGAGGTAGAAACGGTCACTCTTAGGCACAATATCCACGGCGAAGATAACGTGACGGAACATCATATCGTACCACTGCACTTGGGTGTTCTCCATCGTGCCCGTGTAAGGGTCAATGTGCCCATTGGTGTATTCGTAGTTGAGGTTCCAACGTTGGATATTGTGAATGGTCATCGACAAACGCAAAGGTGCGTGAGGGAAACGATAGTTCAGTCCTAATTGCAGGTTGAGCGGTAACATCTCTAATTTCTGTCCGCCCTCAGTGGAGTAGAACCCTTTGACTTGGGTTCCGATGTTTTGCAAGGTCAGACCCATTTGGAAGGTCGTGTCCTTGGTTTGGAAATGGGCTCCGACATCAGCTCCGAGTGCAAAAGAGGTGTATCGTTCGTACACGGAGATGATGGGTTTGAGTGCTACTCCGACGCAGAACTGTTCCCCTAACTGTCGCGCGTACATCGCGTTAATAAGGATGTCCTTGGCGGTGAAGGTTCCGTAAGGATTGCCGACGTTGTCGGCGTAGGTCATCTGACCGTAGTCGTAGTAGTGGACACCCACGGCGAAATAGTTCGGTTTATCCGGTTCGCCCTCGCCGGTGTAGGGTTTCTCTATTTTCGAGCGTCCGAAGTTATGCCCGTAGATGACGCTTCCAAACATCGTTCCGGGCATATAATGGGTGAAGTTCAGTTGCAGCACATTGTCCGTCATCGCGCCCAAGAGGGCAGGATTGCACATGGCTGTAGAGACTTCGGCATCGCGAACGCTGACGTTGGAACCGCCTAAGGCATTGATACGCGCAGAGGCAGGAAGGGATAGAAACGTAAAAGCACTACTCCCGCTACCCACAAACTGTGCGTTCGCGGGGGCTGGTAGGAGTACCAGCAAGGTTAGCAAGAACCCGACAAAAACCCGTATTTGATGTTGTTTATACACTGTTGTATTATTGGATGTAAGGAGCAAATGCTTGGAGATAATATGCATAGTATCGAGGAGCCTGCGCTTCGTAACTGCTGTAGAACTCTTTATCGGTTATCTTTCCTTCACACCAATCGTTGTAGAGAGGCAAGAAGAGGTCGTTAATCTTCTTCTGTGCGGTTTGTGCGCAGGTCTTGAGGGCAGGAAGGGTCTCGTTACCTTGTTGGATGAGTCCGATATTGAAATACTTATTTCCATTGCCTGCGGTCAAAGGGAAGACGTAAGTGTTCTTGATATAGTTAGACGTTTGGGTATAGGCGCAAGTTGCTTGTCCTGCCGTTTTTTGCACATGCATGGGAAGGATGTTCTTGTCAGGACCCACCAGTAAAGGAATCGCTACGCCGCAAGCGGGATAACCGAGCAGAGCCCACATGATCGTATGTTTGGGGTCTTGACCGGGTTTTACTCCTTGGAAGATGATGGAGCAAGAGGTAAGACGACGAGGGATAAAGTCTTGGTCCACTGCCCAACCCGAAGCGGAGACATAGTCTTCAGCGGTATGCAATACCTCGTGACGATAGGACAGGGAGAAATGGTCGAATATCCATTGTGCGTCGATAGGCAGACGGTCGGGGTTAGCATCGGAAAGTTCCTTCATAATAGCCGTAGCGGTGAGGAAACGCTCCACGCCTTGACGGTCTTTTACTCGTCCGGCTTCGCTGAAGTTCGTAGCAACACGGTAGAGGTTAGGCATATCCTTGATATCGTAACGAACAAAACGGTCGTTGTTGGTCTCGAAATAAGCAGCACCGCCTTGTGCGTCCATCACGCCGAAGTTGGTTTCGCAACCTAATGGGCGTGGGCGGTTGGTTAATAGTCTCTCAAAGTCGTCAACGGTCTTGCAACTACCTGCGGCAGCGTACATGACTTTTGCCTCTTGGTCCATCTCGGAACTGGGGATATTATCCTCCTTGAAGTTATAGGAGGCGGTGTTGATAATGCAGAATCCTACTTCGTTCATACCGCACCATATCTCTTTGACGGTAGCTTGGCTGTTGAATAATCCAATGAACGTGTATTTCTCGCCATCAATGTATCTCACCTCGTTGTTGAGAGACTTGGTATCACGATGCTTGAGCATCAATGGCACTCCCGAAGCGGTTTTGTCGCGAGAGATGATGACAGATGTGCAGGCTAAAGATGCCAGCGGAATGAGAAGGAAAAAGGGAAGTAAACGTTTCATGATGATTGATTATTTGTGGTTAGTGATTTGTGATTGCTGATTTGCGTTGAGCCAGCGTTGTTCGCAGCGAGTGCGTTGGGGCTCGTTGTGCGCCTTGCGGCAAGAGGGGTGTTGCGGGTTTGTCGGACGCGCATAGCACCAATAGCCTCGTTTGTTTTGAACGATAGGGTAGCCGTCTAAGGTGGTGTGGCGGTGCTGCCATTCATCCCCAACGAGACGGACGGATAGCGTGTCTCCATTCGGCTGCGTCACCACGAAAGGTTTCGGGGAGGCGGGAACGCGTTGTTGGGCAACGGCTAAACCGACAATCGCTAAAAAGATGAGGATAAGACGGTATTTCATACGTTCGTTAGTCAATGTTAATATATACGGGACAGTGGTCGGAGTGAACGACTTGCTGGAGGATACCGGCACCTTTGAGGCGCGATTGCAGCTGCTCGGCAACCCAAAAATAGTCGATACGCCAACCGGCGTTCCGTTCTCTGGCTCCAAAACGATAACTCCACCACGAGTATTGTTCGGCGCGATCATCAAAAAGACGGAAAGAATCGACCATCCCGCTGTCTTGGTAGCGGTCCATCCATTCGCGTTCTTCGGGAAGGAAACCCGACACACCGATTTGTCGCTCGGGGTGATTGATGTCGATAGGGTGGTGGCAGATGTTATAATCTCCACAGACGATGAGGTTGGGGCGCGTTTGACGCAGTTCGCGTGTCCATTTAAGGAAGGCTTCGAGGAAGTCCATCTTAAACTCTTGACGCAGGTCGCCGGTTGTACCCGAAGGGATATAGGCACAAACAATGGTGAGGTCGCCAAAGTCGGCACGCAACACACGTCCTTCGCTATCGTAACGAGGGATGCCCATCCCGGCATGAACGTAGTCGGGTTCGGTCTTGGAAAAGATACAAACACCCGAATAGCCTTTCTTCTCCGCGGAGTGGATATAACTATGATATCCTAACGATTGCATGGTAAGTGTGTCTATCTGTTCGGGCTGCGCTTTGCTCTCCTGAATGCAAAAAACATCAGGGTCCTCTGTGGGGAGCCAATCGAGCAGTCCTTTGGCTATTGCACTGCGGATTCCATTCAAATTATAGGATATAATTTTCATAATTTTCAGAAATTCACTGCAAAGATATAAAAATATTTGCATATATCCAAAATTATTTGTAACTTTGCACGAAAAATTAAGAATATTTGTCAAAAATGAAGGATTTAGTTAGACATTTTGGGGAATATGTGCTGTTAATGGGGAAGGTTTTTCGTCTTCCGGACAGGCAGCGAATGTTCTGGCGGCAATATGCTCGTGAGATAGAAAAACAGGGCTTACAATCGTTGCCGATTGTGATTATTATTTCCGTTTTTATAGGTGCTATCTTGACTATTCAAACGAAGTTAAACACCGAGAACCCCTTATTACCTACGTACACGACGGGCCTGCTCACGCGCGAGACCTTGTTGTTGGAGTTTTCGAGTACGATTTTATGCCTGATTTTGGCAGGTAAAGTGGGGTCAAACATCGCTTCAGAGATTGGTTCGATGCGTATTACCGAGCAGATTGACGCGATGGAAATTATGGGTGTCAATAGTGCGAATTACTTGATATTACCTAAGATAGCGGCTTTCATGACGATGATGCCGTTGCTCGTTATCATCTCCATTACGGTGGGTCTGATAGGCGGTTTAGGAGTGGGCGTGTTCACTGATGTGATTACGGTACAGGACTATATCGTCGGTATCCAATATGCGTTTAACCCTTACTACGTGTGGTACGGTATCATCAAGTCGTTGGTGTTTGCGTTTATTATCACCTCGTTTAGCAGTTACTACGGCTACTACGCTTACGGAGGCGCGCTGGACGTAGGTCGAGCGAGTACGAGTGCGGTGGTGAATTCAAATATATTAATATTGTTTGCTGACCTATTATTAACGAAGTTATTGCTATGATTGAAGTTAAAGATATCGTCAAGAGTTTTGACGGCACGGTGGTGCTTAACCATATAACCACGACGCTGAAGGACGGTCAAGTGAATATGATTATTGGTCAGTCGGGCAGCGGTAAGACGGTGTTCATGAAGTCCCTCATCGGCTTGCATAAGGTGGATAGCGGTCAGATTTTGTATGACGGTCGTGACCTAAGCGACATGAACGAGAAACAGATTCGCGAACTTCATCGCGAGGTCGGAATGTTGTTCCAAGGCTCGGCGTTGTTTGACTCGATGACCGTGTTGGAGAATGTGATGTATCCGCTGGAGATGTTCTCGTCTATGACGGCGGCGGAGATAGAGGAAAGAGCTCGTTTCTGTTTGCAGAGGGTAAATATCCAAGAGCGTGCGATGGAGTTGATGCCCAGCGAGATCAGTGGTGGTATGCAGAAGCGTGTAGCCATTGCTCGTGCTATCTCTATGAACCCTAAATACTTGTTCTGCGATGAGCCGAACTCGGGTCTTGACCCGAAGACGAGTCTGGTCATTGACCAACTCATTCACGAGATCACGGAGGAGTATAATATCTGCACGATTGTTAATAGCCACGATATGAACTCGATTATGGAGATTGGCGACCATATTGTGTTTTTGAAAGGCGGTATCAAAGAGTGGGAGGGCTCTCGCCACGAGATCTTCCATTCGGAGAGCGAGGCATTGGATGATTTTGTCTTCGCCTCGGAACTCTACAAAAAAGTGAAAGCCGCTAATAAAAAAGGAGTAACGGAGTAGAGGAGTAGAGGAGTAGGGTTGTGTAATAAATTGAATGATATATGGATACTTTAAGAACAGAACATCTGTATAAGAAATACGGCAAGCGAACGGTTGTCAATGATGTGTCGATTGAGTTGCAACAAGGGGAGATTGTAGGCTTATTAGGACCGAACGGAGCAGGAAAGACGACCACGTTCTATATGACCACGGGACTGATTACGGCGAATAGCGGACATATCTTTTTGAATGATGAAGATATTACCGGATTCCCGATGTATAAGCGTGCCCAGATGGGGATAGGTTACTTGCCGCAAGAAGCCAGTGTGTTCCGAAAGATGACGGTAGAGGATAATATCCGTTCCGTGCTCGAATTGACGCAGTTCTCCAAGGAATATCAAGAGCAGAAAGTGGAACAACTCATCAAGGAGTTTAACCTCAATCATGTGCGCAAGAACCTTGGCGACCGTTTGAGTGGTGGAGAGCGTCGTCGCACGGAGATAGCGCGTTGTTTGGCTATTGAGCCTAAGTTTGTGATGCTCGACGAACCCTTTGCGGGTGTGGATCCGATTGCGGTGCAAGAGATACAAGATGTAGTGTGGAAACTAAAGGATAAGAACATCGGCATCCTCATTACCGACCACAATGTGGACGAGACACTGATGATTACCGACCGAGCCTATCTGCTGTTTGAGGGAAAGATCCTCTTCCACGGTACACCCGAAGAGCTGGCTGCCAACCCGACGGTGAGAAAGAACTATTTAGGACGAGACTTTGAACTCAAAAAGAAAACCAAGATTGAAGATTGAAGATTCTTATATTATCATGCCGGTGAAGGATGCGGTAGCATCGGCGGAACGCTCGATACGGGCTATCGTGAATAGCGGACACACGTTGACTGTCTATGACGATTATTCTACGCCCGAGAATAGGGAACGCTTGGAACAACTCTCGAAGGAATTATCGTTTTCTTTGATACATCTATCGGACGTGATTGACCATCCGTCTCCTAATTATCGTACCGTGTTGATAGACGCTCGTCAGCGGGCTTTAACGAACCATCAGTCGTTGATTATTATTGAGAGTGATGTGGAAGTGACTCCCCACACGATAGCCGACTTACAAGCTTTGGTTGCGCCTCGAGTGGGTATGGTGGCGAGTGTGACTGAAGACGAGAAAGGAGAAGTGAATTTTCCGTACGAGTATGCTAAGGGGTGGCGCAAAGAAGTCGTCGATACCAAGAAAAGATTCAGTTTCTGCTGTACTCTATTAACCGAAGAGATGCTGCAAGCCATTGACTTTGAACAGGTCTTGGACGAGAAGAAGAATTGGTACGATGTCACGCTGTCGCACCTTTCCCTCAATGCAGGATTTCGTCATTTACTCCGTATGGATTCGCCGGTGATCCATCGTCCGCACGCTTCGCGACCTTGGAAACAACTCAAATATGAGCACCCATTACGCTACTATTGGCGTAAACTAACCCAACACTTGGATCGTATATGAACCCTCTTGTCAGTGTGATAGTACCCGTCTATAATGCCGCTCCGTATCTTAGAGAGACATTGGATAGTATTGTGGCATCGGATTATACTCCGATAGAGGTGATTATTCAAGATGACGGCAGTAAGGACGATAGTTTGGCGATAGCCCAAAGTTACGCGAAGGAGCATCCTCAATGCAAGGTGTTCTCGCAGGTCAATCAAGGCGTGAGCGCGGCTCGTAATCACGCTATTGCCCATGCGCAAGGTGTCTATATCCTCCCTGTGGATGCGGACGACAAGATTAGTAGTGACTATATCCGTTTGGCGGTAGAGGCTATTGATGGAAAGGAAGAGGTACGCGTGGTGGGGTGCCGTGCGAGGAAATTCGGATTGGAAGATAAACCGTGGGACTTGCCTAAATTCAGCCTGCCGTTATTAGCACGAAAAAACATGATTCCTATCACTTCCCTTTTCCGCAAAAACGATTGGGAACGCTGCGGCGGGTTCTGTGAAGAAGATATCTATCGAGAGGACTGGGATTTCTGGTTGAGTATGTTTGAGTTAGGAGGAACGTACGTTCTCCTGCCTATTGAAGGGTTGTTCTATCGTGTTCTTCCTCAGAGTCGTCGCCGTAAGGCCAAACAACAGAAAAAAAACATTGTAGATGCAATCAATCGTCGTCATCCGGCTTTTCTTAAACGGTATTTAGGGGGACGATTGCATTATCATCGTTCGTGGTCGAGGTTCCTTAATGCACTCAGTTGGGATCGGCAGAAAGGACATTTTGAAGCGTGGGAGCAAGGAACCGTAATCTATCAAAAACGCAATACCCTTCGTGCCTACCAAGGTTCGGTGATTAAGCAGTTTGCTATGCCGTCAATAGGGCGACAGATCATGTATGGTTTTACTTCGTCTAAGGCACAAAGAAGTTATACGCACGCGCTTCAGTTAGGTTCGCTCACACCAGCTCCGGTGGCTTATCGGGAGATACGGTTCTTGGGAGTGTTCTTACAAGAGAGTTGGTATGTGAGTCGGTTATCTGAATGTACCCACACGTTCAATGAGTTGATTGGTCATCAGGATTTTCCTCATCGTAACACGATTCTGCAAGCGATAGGTCGTTTCACGGCTCAGATGCACCAACGAGGGTTATGGCACAAGGATTATTCGGGGGGAAACATCTTATTTAACGAGGACGGCAGTAAGGTGGAAGTGATAGATCTGAATCGGATGTGCCCTGTCGGTTGCCGTCGTCATCATCTGTTAAAACAGTTAGAGCGGTTGAATATCGACCGCGAGGCGTTGAGTGTTATCGCTGCGACTTATGCGGAGGCAATGGGATTAGAGGTGCAAGCAAGCGTCGATTATGCCCTTACGCATCGCTGGAAAAAACATATCAAACAAGGAATAACAAACTTATAAAAGTATGGAACGTTACTTATCTGTAATCAAAAGAGTAAACTATATCTTTTTTCTCGTTTTAATGGCAACTTTGCCATTGCCTCGCAAGTTTGGGCATATTATGCTTATTGTATGGGCTGCGAGTTGGTTGTTGGAGTTGCGTTTTACTAGGAAGGAGAATTTCTGTGGTTGGAAATCGCTCCTTCCGGGCTTAGGGTTGGCGGCTTGGGTACTATGGGAGTGTGTGTCTATTCTTTGGGGAGGACATTTTCGTGATTGCCACGTTTCGTTACTCGTCTTACCCTTAATTTTAGCCTTTGGCGTGAATGAACAATACCAATGGAAACAAGCTGCTAAAGTGCTTATTATTAGCTCATTGTTGTCTTGTTTTCTATATGGTTTTACGCTCTATTGGGTAGTCAATCACTCCATGTTACTTGAATATCATTATCAAGGTCCCATTTCTCCTTTCCAGGTCTCTTATTTTGATTTGTTTTTATCCTTCATTAAACATAGGCTCTTTTATTGCACTATCCTATCAATAGATGTGGTTCTTCTTTTCATGCTCCGTCAAGATATAGTACAGCGTTGGGGACGAATAGAAGGAAGTATTTACTTTGTGTTAAGTTTAGGCGTTTTGTTGCTAACGATGTTTGCTACAGGGTCAAGAGCCAGTCTTTTTACCTTAGTTATTTTGGTAGCAGTATTTTGCATCCGTCACATACCCAATCGGCACCGCCTTTGGATGAGTGGGGTGATAGGAGTTTGTGTTATAATAGGCTGTGTCGCTTTATGGCAGTATCACCCTCGAATGAAGGACATTACTATGGAACAAGTCTTGCGTCCCAGTCAACATGTGGGTGAAGTAAATGATCATAATCCTCGTGCTTTGATTTGGTATTATGCTTTGCAATCACCGAAAGACTATATTGGGCACGGATTAGGTGTTCGTCAGGCTGAGAAATATTTATGTGACAAGTATGAACAAAAGAATTGGGACAAAGGAATGTTCGACCATTTTCATGCGCACAACCAATATCTACTTGTTTGCATGGAATTGGGCATTGTAGCGATGCTTTTATTCATAGCCTATTGGATTTATCTCCCCTTATGTTATCCTAAAAAAACAAGGCAAAGAGACTTTGCCCTTTACCTTGCTTTGATCTTTGGTTTGAATATGTTAACGGATTGTCTCTTTTCTTCGATGGAAGGAGTGGTGTATATCTGTGCGTTGCTTTTGTTGACAGGTATTCTGCCTAACGCCAAGAAAGAGTGCGAATCTGTTTCTTCTGTTTGTCCTTCAGACCGTCTAAGTGGAAGCGACAACACAGTTGCGGTTGATGACTAAGCGTTCCGTTATCCGTCACAAGGAACGACCAACCGGCATAGCACGTTACAAAACTGCGACGAACGAGATAGAAGAATATGTCCGTTCGGTTGTATAACGAGGCTTGGTAGTGTGGGTCTCCTTGATTGAGCAATGTGCCATAATGTTTGTATAGTGGCATCTGATTCTGTCCGACATAGAGTTCGTTGCGGAAACCAATGAACCGCCAACCTAAATAGACGGATGCGTGAAAACCATGCTCCCATTGGCTGGTTTGAGCGACTCTATCGCGTTGCCAACCGCATATATATCCGGTTTGAAGACTGAGACTATCCAACGGCGTGTAAGAACTGAGGTTGGCTCCGATGAGGGGATTGAACACCACATCATCGCAGACGCCCATGATAGAGTCGGAGTGACTGAGGTGGTTCATCTGTATCCAACCACCGGTATAGAACCATTGGTAATTAAACCTACCGCCACCCACGATGCGGAATGCCTCACGCGTGTCTTTGCTCATCATGCCTCTCCAATCACAAAATAGTTCGGCACGACCCCACTGAGACTGATATTGAAACAACGCTCCTTGGATATTAGGATAAGCAAATGCTAAAGAGTCGTTTCGTAGATAATCGGGTAGGGGATCCAATAAGTCCATATACGGCACAAAACCTACATGCATCTGAAACCCCTTGATGTCAAAACGATAATAGACGGTGGGCATCACCTTTGCGTCACGCCACTTAGAACCAAAGGGCTGAATATATGTTGCTCCCGCCATGAACTTATGATAACCACCAACGGAATCGGAAAAGCCACAACCCAGGGTAGGGGTTAACCGAACGCCAAAGATCGTTTGAGAGATATCGTAGGTATCATTACTCTCGCGATTATCGAAGTTCATGACGAAATCGACATCATACAAAAACTTTTGGGCACAGAGGTTATCTGCACCCAAGAATAGCATGGTACCTAAAACGATACTAACTAAACAGATTCTTAAAAAAGTTCTTCTTATCACTTGTTCCGGGAGCGATGTTCTCGCTCGTTTGAAGTTTCTCAATCAGTTCTCTCTCCTCTTTGTTGAGGTGTTCCGGAATATATACACCGACATTGATCAGTAGATCACCCGTTCCGTACTGCCGTGCATATTGGTCGATGATAGGCAACCCTTTGCCCTTCAATCGCAATACCTTACCCGGCTGCGTTCCCGGACTAATCGTTATCTTAGCTTCGCCATCGAGGGTGGGGATAATCACTTTTCCCCCTAAGATAGCCGTAGGAACATCGAGCAAGAGGTTGTAAATCAAGTTCTCGCCCTCACGAATGAGATTCGAGTTATCTTCCTCCTCAATGAGTACCAATAAGTCGCCGGGAACACCTCCACGAGGGGCGGCATTACCTTTGCCTTGAATAGGTATCTCCATTCCTCCGACCACACCGGCAGGGATATGGATGGAGATGATCTCTTCATCTCTGACCACGCCTTCGCCATTGCAGTGAGGGCATTTGTTCTTGATCACTTTGCCTTGTCCGTTACAGGTCGGACAAATCTCTTGTACTTGCATCATCCCAAACATACTGCGTTGCGCACGAACGACGCGACCGCTACCGTGGCATGTCGGACAGGTCTCTGACGAACCGTCAGCACTGCCCGAACCATTGCAGTGAGTACAAGCAACCAGTTTCTTAACTTTGATTTTCTTCTCCACTCCGGTAGCAATCTCGGCGAGGGTGAGTTTGACTTTGACGCGCAAGTCCGTACCGCGACGAACACGAGGACCACGACCTCCGCCACCGCCAAAGAACGAACTGAATCCGCCCATGCTGCCACCCACGCCCCAGCTTTCGAACAAATCGCCGAATTGGGAGAAGATATCTTCCATCGTGAAACCTCCGCCACTGAATCCTCCGGCACCCGACATACCTGCGTGACCAAACTGGTCATAGCGTTGACGCTTCTGCGGATCCGACAACACTTCGTAAGCCTCGGCGGCTTCCTTGAATTTCTCTTCGGCTTGTTTGTCACCCGGGTTCTTGTCAGGGTGATATTGTATCGCTTTCTTGCGGTACGCCTTTTTTATCTCCTCAGCGGAGGCGGTCTTCTCGACCCCTAACACTTCATAATAATCTCTTTTCTCTGCCATAATCGTATAATTTTAATACCCTACTCCTCTACCCCTCTACTCCTCTACTCCCCAACTACTACTTTCGCAAAGCGAATCACTTTCTCGCCTAACTTATACCCTTTTTGCGTGCAATCGATGACCTTGCCTTTCTTCTCTTCGCCTGCGGCAAAGGTGGTAATAGCCTCGTGCAGGTCCGTATTGAAGTCCGCATCGGTGGTGTCGATAGGCGTCACTTTATTGTTCTCTAAGAAGGAGAGAAACTTCGAGTAGATCAGATCTACCCCCTCTTTGAGTGCTTCTATGTCCGTGGATTTATTCACGGCTTCTATCGCACGCTCAAGGTCATCCACCAAGGGTAGCATCTCTTTGAAGATACGCTCACCTGCTGTATCAAGAAGATCCAATTTCTCTTTGTTGGTGCGACGACGATAGTTGTCAAACTCCGCCATCATACGTAACTCTTTGTCGTTGAGTTCCTCCACTTGTTGTCGTAGTTCCTCGACTTGTTTTTCCCAATCCTCTGTGGGAACGCTTTTATTTTTCTTTTTACTCATAATTTCTTTATTCTAAACTAGCTAAACCTGTTAAACCCGCTAAACATTCTTCAATCCTCAACATCCGTGCCAACGGCACTTAACTGCCAATTTGTCATAAAATCTCTGCCACGTCTGCCAAAGTGAGTACCTTGTAGGTGGCAGTCTTCGTCTCATCGTTCAGCGTTTGCTCGTTGTGACAGATATAGATCTGTTCGATACCGAAGTTCTTTGCCCCCTCTATGTCACTGCCGTATCCGTCTCCGATGAGGATGATCTCGTCTTTGGTGACGGGCTGTTTCCCTGCGGCAACAAGGGCTTTGTTTGTGCGCTCAAACGCAATCTCAAAGAACCGTTTATCGGGTTTGTTCACACCGGCTTCTTCGCTCATCACCATCTCAAGGAATCGGTCGCGGATACCCGACTCGTTCACTTTGTCGTACTGCACATCCGTAAACCCATTGCTCACAATCACGAGGTCATATTTGGTGCGTAGATAATCGACCGTCTCTTTGGCTTGCGGTAGTAACTGCGCGAACTGATTGGTGAGTGTAAGAAACTCTTGGCACACCGTGTCAGCAAGTGTTTGCAGCGGTTTGGACTGATAGAGTAGGTTGCCTCCGCCCAGTGCTTGCACTAAGGGATATAGGGTGAAGTCGCGTGCCAAGAACTCTTTGGTTACGCGCCCGGCAGCGTATTCCGACCATAACCAAGCATTGTGCTCTTGGTAGGCAGCGAAATACTCTTCAAAACTCGGCCACAACTCCGAGAGGTGGTGTCGGTTATACACCTCTTGTTGCGCTTTGATAGCCGAAGTTGTCCAATCGCCTATCGTATCATCCCAATCTATGAAAATGACTTTGGTCATTTGAGTTTAGAGTTAAAAGAGGGACTGCTGGTTGTCTTTAGTCAGGGGCGTTCTTCCCAAGTGCTTATACGCTAATTCGGTGACTTCGCGTCCGCGAGGGGTGCGTTTGATAAATCCTTCCTTAACAAGGAACGGCTCATAAACGTCCTCTATCGTTCCTGCATCCTCACCCATTGCCATGGCGATGTTATTCAGTCCCACCGGTCCTCCTTTGAACTTATCCATGATCGTGAGCAGCAGTTTGTTATCTATCTCGTCTAACCCGTAGGTGTCGATATTCAGGCTCTCCAACGCATAGCGGGCGATGGTGATATCTATTTTTCCGTCTCCTTTCACTTGAGCGAAGTCGCGCACGCGACGTAGCAACGCATTCGCTACACGAGGCGTTCCTCTACTGCGACGCGCAATCTCACAAGCCGCCGAACTGTCAATGTCTATTCCTAACAACTTAGCGGAACGAGTAACGATACCTGCCAACACGTCTGCATCGTAATATTCGAGATGACAGTTGATACCAAAACGAGCGCGCAGGGGCGAGGTCAGCAGTCCCGAACGAGTGGTAGCACCAATCAGCGTGAAGTGATTGAGGTCGATTTGTATTGTGCGAGCCGAGGGACCTTTGTCTATCATGATGTCGATACGGTAGTCCTCCATTGCCGAATAGAGGTACTCCTCTACTACGGGTGAGAGACGGTGTATCTCGTCAATAAACAGCACATCGTTTGGTTCGAGCGAGGTCAGCAGACCGGCAAGGTCTCCGGGTTTGTCGAGTACGGGACCCGAGGTCACTTTAAACCCCACACCCAATTCGTTGGCGATGATGTTGGATAAGGTCGTCTTACCTAATCCGGGAGGACCAAAGAGTAACACGTGGTCCAGACTCTCGTGACGCAACTTAGCAGCTTCTACGAAGATCTTGAGGTTACTCACAATCTTACTCTGTCCCGCAAAGTCGTTAAAACGCAACGGACGCAAGGCGTTGTCTTGTTCTTTCTCGTTGAGTTGAGAATGTATGTCGAAATCATTTTCCATAATTCGTAACTTGTCTAAATATCTCCTCTAAAGTCTTTTGTCCTTTGTCCTTTGTCTTGGCTCCTTCAGTGGAATCGTACTTCACGATTCCGCGGTCTAAGATTATCACTCTCGTGCAGACCTCCGCCACATCTTCAAGCCTGTGGGTGGATAGAATCGTGATACATCCTCCCCTTTGGCGGGAGGCTTGGTGGGGGCTTGTCTTTATCAACTTCCTGATCTCCACCACTTGATTAGGATCCAGTCCTGTTGTGGGTTCGTCTAATATCAGCAGTTCGGGATTGCCGAGCATAGCTTGTGCTATGCCTACGCGTTGGCGATAGCCTTTGCTCAATTCCCCGATTCGTTTATTTGCCACCGGCATCAGTCCCACCTTCTCCATCATCTCCTCTATCTTTTGTCCTTTGTCCTTTGTCCTTTGTCCTTCAGCGCAGCGGTCCATAAAAAGGAGATACTCCTTCACATACATATAGTCGTATAGCGGATTGAGTTCGGGCAGGTAGCCGTGGGTAGTAGGAGCCTTTACGATGCCGGATGTGGGTTCCCATAGTCCGAGAAGGATTTTCATTAAGGTGGACTTGCCTGCACCATTAGGACCGAGCAGTCCCACGACTTCTCCGTCTTCGATGTCGAGACAGATATCGTGCAGCACTTCCTGCTTGCCTAAAACCTTATATAGATGCTCTACATGTATGGGCATATTTCGTCAAATGTAAATTCGACTGCAAAGATAAGAAAAATTTTGCATATATGCAAATTTATCTGTCATTTTATGCCAAATCTGCCCAAAAATCGTTCGTGGAAGAGTTTTGTTTTGTATGGTTTTAGGTTGTTTTGTAAAAAAATAAAAAAGCGGTAACCCGAGAGAGGTTACCGCTAATAACGAGGACTTGGATTATTTTCCAACAGCCTCAAGAGCTTTATAATAAGTCTCTTTGAACTTCTCATACTCGAAGTCCGTGCGAGCTTTGGACTCGTCGCTAACTTTGGTCTTGAATTGTTGCTCAACAATCTCCATAATCTTGTCATTACCTAATGCAACGGCAACATAAGAGCGATAAACTACACTACCATCCTTATTGGTGGTCTTGGTGAGTTTGTCACACTCAAGGAAACTACCACTGATGGTTTGAGTGGTGATTTGTTGTGCCAAGTCTTTGGTACGAGCTTGGAAAGAAGCAGCTGCCTCATCATCATAAGAGGAAGCGAAAGTCTCAACCACGCGGTTGATGGTGGTGCTGATACTGGTAGCTAATTCACGGCGAGCAGCAGCTAACGCTTTATCTTTAGCGTTTTGCATGTTGGGCGATACTGCCGAAGCGCAAGAACGAATCGCTTGCTTGTCAGTCTTAAACTCACTGCATAATACAGTTACTTCTTGCTCGCCCTTAACGGCGGTAGATTTGGATTTGCAACCGGTAGCTAACAGTGCTACTGCTGCGAGAGATAAAATCACTAATTTTTTCATAATAGTAAAAATTTAGATAAAGTGAAACAATAGGGTTAATTATAAAATAAAGAATCGGTTATTGATTTTCTTGCCTAAAATGGTAAGAGTGATATCGATATAATTCTTTTCGTCCTCAAAGCAATTTGCGTAATCGTAAGTAATCACACTCCCTCCTTCAGTAGGTTGGAAATTCATCTTCTCCAAACACTTAGAACGAAGATAAGGCTTAATATTACACGTCAATCTCCTATCTCCTGCATAGACGTGATAGATAGTGTGCTCTCGGGTCACTTCTGTTGCCTGGATGGTGAGTTGCTCAACATAATGTTTATAGCCTCTTAAGATCTTATCGCAAGTAGAACGACGCACGTCTTTTTCGAGGAGGGTCGCTTGAAAAGTGCGCAACGCGGTAGCTTGGTCAATCATCTGTTCTACCGAGGTGTAGGAAGAGAAGTCGTCTTGTTGGAAGGCTTCCAGTTTTTGATTGATAGCTGCCTCTTGGCGTTCAAAAGCATCCACCATCTCCTCTTGGTCGAGGCGAGAGAAGGGGTATTTGATATGATAGCGATAGAACTCGTTTTTCTCTTTGTCCCTGATCTTCTCCCAATAGTATTCGGTCGCATTAGCAATCGACACTCGGCTGAGGAATGGGATATTCGCACTCTCCGTCTCCACCATAGTCGAGTATAACTCCATCGTAGAGTAGGTACCATTGGCTTCTAGTTCTTGCGTTAACGTTTGACTAGTGGCTTGTACTTTCTCGGCAATAGCATTGACAATCTGTTGTTTAACGGAAGTCATCGCTTTGGCTTTAGCCGTTTCGAGGTCTCCCGATTCGGCAGATACGATGAGGTAACCGGTCTCTATGCCGTAAAGCCACTTAGGAGCGCGTTTTTGAGAACTCTCTATTACTTTGGCAGAACATGCGAGAGAGGAGAGAACGGAGCCTCCTAAAAAAAGAATGAATAATAGTTTACGCATATTATTTTCCTCCTAAGATTAATTGTGCCTGTCCTAATCCTTTGGTGGATAGGTTCGATTCGATATCGTATTCGTTCATAAGCCATTTCTGCAAGCCTTTTGCCCAACTCAAGGTGGATAGGTCTCTACCTTTGGCATTGGTGAGCGGGATACGGACTTGTTCAATGGTCATGCGTGTGCCCGAAGGGGAGATGTCCGGCGTGCCGTATTTGCCGTTGACGGTGTTATCGGCAAGCCAGTTTTCAATAATCTCGCTGAGCTCCATATCATCTATTTCGGTCATAACACCCTCTTGCAGGTTCTCCCAAGTGAGGATGTTTAACTTGATGGCACGTCCTTGTTTCTCGCAGTTGTGGAAATAACCGATAAGGGTATTACAGAACGGATCGAACTGTCCTTGAATAGCACTCTCAATCATAATGGGCAGTTGGAAAGAAGAAGCGAAAGTAGCTCCTGTCGTAGTAGGACTAACACCCCCGATAACAAAGTCCGTATAGGCATCAATGGCGGACATATTCCACGTAAGGCTTTTTTGGCTACCACCACGAACCTCGTTTTCTATCCAGTCAATCTCAACCCAGATATCCGCTTTCGCAGTGCGACGTAATTGGTCAATCTTTGTCTCCGCAATAGCATCTTCGAACTTACTAACCATAGCGTGTTCCTCTTGTTCTTCGGTTTGTAGGGTGCGCAGTGCGGACTTCAGGTCTTTTACTTCAAAACCGCGTTGTGTCAAGCGAACGGCAATAGTGGTGATAGCTTGGGTGAGTTCTTGATTTTCCATCAACGCTTTTTGATAATCGGGCAGGTTGTCAATTACAAAACCATGTTGATGGCACCAAGTCATTGAAGGCACAACCATGACGATAGGCATTTTACCTACAATCTCATCCTTGGGAATGATTCCGTCTTCTTGCAAGCGTTGACGAAGTGCATCGACTTGTACAATAACAGTGATAGCGACCTTGTACTCTTTATCGACTTTGAGGATTTGGTCCGGTTCGCCGTTTCCGATGAAACTGATGTAACGTTGATAGGCTCCCCCGTCAGCAAAGAACTCGTCGAAATAGGCTTGTTTCTCCTGTTGTACATTGGGATCCATAATCATAGCATCGCGACCTACAATGCGGTTGTTGCCCTCGTTGTAGGACGGGTAACCCTTGAACAAAATGCCATGTACGGCATTCTTACCCGCTTGCGCAGTAGCCACGTTGGATTTTTTTGAGTAGGTCCAAACGCGAACCATGGCACTGCCTTGAGGTGCCTGCCCGATGGTGGCTTGTAACTCATAACGCATCTGTGCGGTTTCTTTGTCGGCTTTTTTACATGGAGTAGCTGTAACGACTACGATAGGAAGCATAAGAGCTGCCAAAAAGAATAGTTTTTTCATACGATCAATGATTATTGTTTAATGATTCTTAATAACATTCCGGGTTCAATTGCGTGTGCGCTTTTACTAACATCCACAAAAAGTGTGCCTTCGGTACTGACATCAACGTCGTTCTCCATCAACGCATTAAAGCGATTGTCCCAAATCTGGTTGATAACGGGCTTGACAGTACCTATACGGTTATAGACAATTTTTCCCTTCTCTAATCTGGGTTCTAAGACCTCGAATATAGTGGTGGGCGATATATCTTCTTTCTCCCCGATTAAAGCCCTATATCCGACCAACTTGCCTTTTTTATTATATTCCACGGCAGTGATAGGGGATGTGATACGGAAAGCATCATATTTGGTTTGTAAGGAAGCTACATTCTTATCAATCGAACGAGCCGTAATAAACTCAAGTAGTTCGGTGCGACTGTATTTGCCTTTTGTCTCCGTCTTCTCAAAAACACTTGATTCTTCGCCTAAATAACGAAGACGGAAAGAAGTCTTGTCTTCTAAAAATGCCCGCATCTTTTCGGGATTAGGAGTGGTGGTAAAGTATCTCAAGTAAAACTCGTTCATCAAACTATCGTTCCACTCAATCTGATAGAGATAGGTGTGGGTCATAACTTTGAATCCCGTAAATTGGTCGGCTATATCTCCTCCTGCTTGGGCTAAGCGTCGTCCGCTGTTGCCACCGGTTAAGGCATCCGCGATACCGCCTAATATGGAGAGTGCCACTTTCGCAGCACCGGCACGATCCTCCGCCGTGATATAGGTTATGTCACTAACGAGCACAAACGAGTGCTCAATCAGTTGTTCGCTAACGTCTTGTAAGGCGGCTTTACCCTCAATGGTGTATTTAGTTTTCTCTGCCTCCATGACCGAAGTGTTATATTCGATTCGGCTTTCAAGGAGTTGGGTATCGAAGTAACTGTTTCGCAAACTATCTCCTGTTAGGTTGAACCATTTAGCAACTATTCGTTTGGCAACCTCTCCTTTCTCCAAAATCTTTAGAATGGCTTCTCCGTTCGCTTTTTTCTCTTCGGCTGTCAGGATGAGACTTTTACCATATTGTTGTCTGTTCAAACCACTTGTCGAACCGGGGACATTGGAGATATATGAGTTGTCAATCACTCGTATTTGGATATCGTGGTCATCGTATTTATCCAAAGTAGGTAAGCGATGGAAGATCTTATATACCTCATAACCAAACTCATCTTCAGGATGATAAACCATCATAGAAGTGAGGGCGTTGCGATAATACGTGCCAACCGTCCTTTGTGCTTGCAAAGATATGCTTGACAAAAGCAATCCAAGCAAAAGAATTCGATGTCTTATTATCATCATGGTATAAAGATCTCTCTTAAGTTAGATGTATTGGTTACCACATAAAGGAAGTCTCCTCGTTTGCCGTTGTGTCCACTACGACCATCCGTACCGTTGCGAGCTTGACCATAGCACCCGCTCCCTCGTCCGTGCAGACCTCCTTCACCCCCTTTACCTCCTTTACCGCCTGAACCGGCTTGAATCCATGTAGTCACGGTTTGAGTGCCGTTGGCGGCAACTAACGCGGAATCCATGACGATGAGGAACTGACCGCCGTTGGTGCCGTCTTGTCCGTCCTCTCCGTTACCGCCCGGTGAACCGCAAGTGCCATACGTGGTGTGGGTCTTGCCTTCCTTGTCTTTCCACGAATATTGGTTAATACCATTCGCTCCGTTATATCCTCGTCGCCCATCGGCTCCGTCTATCCCGTTACCATAGATGGTGAAAGGAAAATGAACAAACATCACTTGTTGGTCCGTGTGGTTGTAGAGGATGGCGATGTTAGGAATGATAGCGTCAGGATAGGGCATGAATACCAATTCTTTGTTTAGCCCATGCCAAGCTACCTCTTCGGGGAAGGTAAGGTCAACCTTATATCGGTAGGTCAGTCCTGATTGTTTGTGAGTGACGGTTATTTCTTGTGTAGTAGGGAAAGCACCGGTTACAAAATCGGGCAAGAAAGCATCTACGACAATACGATTCCCCGCCATGTGTAACCCTGCTGAAGGTAGGGTAAATTCAAATAAAGAAGGATCGCAAATCTGTCGTTTCTTATTGAGAATCTGAATCCGCTGATTGGCATCAATGAAAGCGGACGAAAGACGGTCTTTCTTCGCATTGAACTTGCCGGTACCATTGGCAATGGGTTCGTGTCCGGCAGAGGTGTTGGTGATAGTAAATTCGGGTAGTACCCAACGGTATTGGTGCTGTGTGGCTTTGTCTAAGAAGATAGGAGATAGGTCGTCTTGTTGTACCGTTTTTTCGTTGCGTTCTTTCGTAATCTTATCCAACTCTCGCTGTACAGACGCAGGTAAGGCTGCCTCGTAACTCAAAACGCGAGGAAGGGGTGCCAAATCTTTAATGGCTTGCCCCAACATAGTGGTAGATGCCCAAATGCAAAAAATGCTTATGAATACCAATCGTTTATTCATGAATTTTCATAATTTGGTGTGCAAAGGTAAGGATTTTTTTTGATATATGCAAATAAAAGTAAAAAAAATTTGCGTATGTAAAAAAAAATGTGTAATTTTGCAGCCGAATAGATTAAACCCTTACTTTTATGCAAGAAAAAAACATCCCATTACTTGATTGCCCCGTTGACTATTTGATAGGTGACGCGAGTGGCAAGATTATGAACGAATATGGTCGCTTCCCCTGCAAGATTGCCTGTGGAGTGTATGCGTTCATGGCTCGTGGAACAGCTAAGGCCACGATAAATATCACCCCTTGTGATTTCAAGGAACACGACTTATTGTTCCTCGAACCCGGTTCTTTCCTCCAGATTAAGAAGTGTTCGGAGGACGCGTTGGTGTATTATGTTCTGTTCTCTTCTACGTTCTTGGAGAAGTATTCGTACATCAACACCCGTCTTTCGCTCACTCCTCGTCACGTGGGACATAACTTTGTCCATTTGGCAGAAGATCGTAGCCAAATAATCGTCAATTTGTATGCCCTGTTGCTACAAGCGGCGAATTGCCAACCTTCTGCGTTAAGCACAGAGAAGATGGTGCATATTTACAATGTCTTCAATGTTGCTTTCCGCGATCTCAGTGTTACGGAGGAAGATAATGCGGTTCGGACGGTAGATAGAAAAATAGAGATATACCAGACCTTCTGTCAGTTAGTGATGAAGAACTATCACCGCTTGCACCATGTGAGCGAATATGCCGATTTGATGCATATCACATTGCCTCACTTGTGCGCTACCATTCGTAATGCGAGTCAACGAACAGCAGGTGATATCGTGTCAGAGGCTATCCTTACCGATGCTAAAGCCCAACTCAAGTTAACTACACTTCCTATCAAGGAAATAGCACTCTCGTTGGGCTTTGACAATGTGGCGTTTTTCAATCGTTTCTTCAAACAACATGTGGGAGCCACACCCAAGGTCTATCGTAATACGAACGATTAACGATTAGCGTACATTGATTCGTAGTATTTTTCATACTCTCCGCTGGTAATATTATCGAGCCAAGCTTGATGATCCAAGTACCAGCGGACTGTTTTTTCTATGCCTTCTTCAAACTGTAAGGACGGTTCCCAACCTAACTCTTTCTGTAACTTACGAGAGTCGATGGCGTAGCGCAAGTCGTGTCCGGCGCGGTCGGTGACGTAGGTGATAAGATCCATATCTTCGCCCTCTTTACGGCCGAGCAAACGATCGACGGTGTTGATGAGAACCTTGATGATGTCGATGTTCTTCCACTCGTTGAAACCACCGATGTTGTATGTTTCGGCTACTTGTCCTTTATGGAAGATAAGATCAATCGCACGTGCATGATCCTCTACGTAGAGCCAGTCTCTTACGTTCTCGCCTTTACCATAAACGGGTAGCGGTTTGCGGTGACGGATATTATTGATAAAAAGAGGAATCAGTTTCTCGGGGAATTGGTAAGGTCCGTAGTTGTTGGAGCAGTTCGTCACGATAGTGGGCAGTCCGTACGTGTCGTGGAAAGCTCTAACAAAATGGTCACTACTTGCTTTCGAGGCAGAATAGGGGCTATGAGGCATATATTTCAAATCCTCGGTAAAGAACTTGTCTCCGTAAGCCAAGTGATGTGCCTCCGAACTGGCTTTCGTGGTGAAAGGCGGTTCGATGCCTTGTGGATGAGTCAGTTCTAATGCGCCATAAACCTCATCGGTGGAGATGTGATAGAAGCGTTTGCCTTCGTATTTCTCAGGCAGGCTTTCCCAATAGAGTTTGGCTGCTTGTAGCATCGAAAGAGTGCCTAAGACATTGGTTTTGGCAAAGGTGAAGGGGTCTTTGATAGAACGGTCCACATGGCTCTCTGCGGCAAGGTGGATGATGCCATCCACATGCTCCTCTTGCATTAAGGCATAGATGGTGCCGAAATCGCAAATGTCGGCTTTGACAAAACGATAATTAGGTGCTTTCTCAATGTCGGTGAGGTTAGCCAAGTTACCTGCGTAAGTCAACTTATCCACATTGATGATGCGATAGTTGGGATACTTGTTTACAAACAAACGAACTACGTGACTACCGATAAATCCGGCTCCGCCGGTGATGATAATAGATGACATGGTAATGATGAATTATGAATTATGAATGATGAATTTGATTTGTTTTAATAAATAGATTCTTTCTTCGCCTTGTTCGGTGCGAACGAGCCATTCTCCGTTTTTTCCTATACCTATCCACTCCGCCTTGAAGCGTCCGCTCGCGTCTTCGTATTCAAACATCCCCTCTCGGCGGTACAGGTTCGCGATATATCGTTCTTTGAGTTCGGCTTCGCGGTCATCGTCTAAAAACTTCGTCAAGTCGATAAGGTGCTTCCGAATAGCCTGTAAGAGTGTATCTCTATCTTCTTCTTTTCCCGTAATCTGTCTTAGAGAGATAGGATTGGGCGCATCGCTGACAAACGTTTGTTGGTTGACGTTCAGTCCCAGCCCGATGATACAATCCTCCACGTGTCCTTGAGTTATTTGGTTCTCTATGAGGATGCCTCCTACTTTCTTATCCTTATAATATATATCGTTGGGCCATTTGATGGTGAATCTTGAATGAGGATTTTTGAACTGTGCATTCAAGGTTTCCGCCACTGCCAATCCCGTAATCATTGCTAAGCGGAATTGGTTTCGAATCGGCAAATGGGGGTGGAGTAGGAGGGATACCAATAGGTTTTGTCCTCGTTCGCTTTCCCACGAGTTGCCAAACTGTCCTCGCCCTTGCGTTTGATAATCCGTTGTAATAACAAACCCCTCGTCTTGAGGAAGCATCTGATGCATCAAACGATTCGTACTATCGGTTTGCTCGATATACATCCAAGAGGTAGTTTTGTATCACGCGTTGTATGTTACGGGCTTTACCATTCGCACTATTCACTAAAATAGCAAACGTCCATTTGCGTCCGTCGGGTAAGAAGATATAGCCCGCAAAGTTCTTCGTTCCTGCAATCGTTCCACTCTTGGCATACACTTTGCCCTCTAACTCTGTCCCATAGAACAAACTGCTCACCGTACCCGTTTTACCACAGATAGGGAGGCTATGTAACCAGATCTCGTAATTAGGACTTTGGCTCATATAGTTAAGCAGTTGTACTAATGTCTTGGCACTGATAGCATCTTGGGGCGCCAGTCCGCAACCATCCTTGATGATTGTTCCGCTGAGGTCAATCTTACGGCGTTGCCAGAAAGAGCGAAGTACCTCACAACTATTATGAATCGTTCCCGGTTTGCCCATCTTCAGTCCTAAGTAACGGAACATCGCTTCCGCGTATAGGTTATCACTATATATATTCGTGTGCGCGATAAGGGCCCCTAAACTATCCGACTTGTGTTGATATAAGAGGGTGCGCTCGCCAAAGAACGCATTTTCTGCCGCGTAATCCGCTTTGCCGGAAACGCTGATACCACTTGTTTCTAACCTTGATTTGAGGTGCTCGGCGAGTAACAGTCCGGGATTAGGTATATCGCTCTTGACTCCGAACTGTCCTTGACGAGAGGGAACACTACCACTGATATATCGTTCGTAACTATAAGGCAGGCCATATACGTAAGCACCATCGTAAGTGATGTCGGTACAACGAACATGATTGATAACGCGAAGGTTCTCTAACCTTGGCTCGGTACGAATGACGTCTGCGACCGTTCCTATCTCTCCACTCTTCAAAACGATATTGAGGGTGTTGCTCATATAATTGACGGCAAACACGCCCGGAGCATAATAATTGCCGGCATCCTCCATCAGCCAACTCGGGTTCTGCGCTTCGGCATCAAAAAGGCTCATGTCCGCAATGATATCGCCGTCGATTTGCTTGATACCCGCCTTGCTGAGTACGCGTATCCACTGATAAAGGAACTGTTGTCCTTTCTTCAAATCGCCTAACGAGGGGTCTCCTTCTCCGCGGATAATAAGATCTCCGTGAAGAACCCCATCACTAATCGTTCCTGTATGCTCTAAAGCGGTAGTGAAACGGAAAGAAGGACCATACATCTCCAACATCGCGGCGGTGGTGAGCAGTTTCATTACGGAAGCAGGAGGAACGACATTCTCCGCACGATATTCTTCTACCACTGTCTGTTGGGTAGCATCTTCTATGTAAACACTGATATTGGCTTGATCTGTCATTTGATTCTCTGTGAGTATCGAAATGGCCAATAAAATAGATGAGACAAGTAACATAATTTTCAAAATAGCGTGCAAAGATAAGGAAAAATCTTGATATTTGCAAAAAAATTTGCTTTTTTCGGTATTTATTTGTAATTTTGCAGCCGAAAAGAGTAAAGAATGCCCAAAAAGGTCTTGATATTGAGTTTTTGCGCCCTTCTTTTTTGTGCTTGTAACAAAGGGTCGATTCCTAAGCCATACGGCTATGTCCGTATAGCTACTCCTGATACGGCATATCTATCTTATCATGCGAAAGCACCTTATACTTTTGCTCTTTCTCAAAACGCCCAGGTGGTGCCTCACACTTCTCCTCGGGAGCGTTATTGGATAGATATCGTCTATCCTACACTCAATGCCACTATTCACGGATCGTATCACCCTATCCACGGGGACTTAGATGTGCTTACCAATGATGCTTTTCGATTGGTTTATAAACATGCGGGACAAGCCGTTGCTATTCCCGAACAGCCTTTCGTTAATCCGGAGGCTAAAGTGTATGGTGTGTTCTTTGCCTTGGAGGGGAATGTGGCATCCCCGTATCAGTTTTTTATAACGGACTCTGTACACCATTTTTTCAGGGCTTCGGTCTATTGTGATTGCAAACCCAATGCCGACTCGTTGGCACCGATATACGATTATTTAGAGCAAGATGTTAGGCATCTTATCGAAACATGGCAATGGCAAGATTAGCAATACTTATTGATCCGGATAAGCAAGGGCTTTCGCTCGCTCAACGTAAGGAGAAGTTGCGGTCGTTAGGACTGACGCCCGACCTCGTTTTTTTGGGTGGTAGTACGGGTAAACTCGTCTCAACAGCTATTTTTGACGAAGCGGCTGCGTTGCATTTGCCGGTGTGGCTTTTTCCGGGAAACGTGGATCAACTCAATCCGCGTGCGGATGCGCTGTTACTGCCCGTCGTTATTTCGGGTCGCAATGCAGAGATGCTGATTGGTCGTCACGTGGCTGCGGCACAGCAGATACAGGCTTTGCACATTCCTGTTTATCCGATGGGATATATCCTCGTTGATGGAGGAAAGGTTACGTCGGTTCAGCAAGTCAGTCAGACACGTCCTATTCCTCAAGAAGACATCGAAACCGTAGTTAATACCGCATTGGCGGGCGAACAGTTAGGACAACAATTTACCTACCTTGAAGCCGGTAGTGGGGCGCAAATACCGGTGTCTTCGAAGTTGATTGCGGCAGTGAGAAAAACGGTCCACACCCAGCTTATCGTGGGTGGAGGAATTCGTTCAAAGACTCTTGTAGAACAAGCTTGGCAAGCCGGCGCCGATATTGTTGTTATTGGTAATGCCCTCGAATAGTCCTTTGTCCTTTGTCCTTTATCCTTTGTCCAATTATGACCGACACAGATTATATGCATATAGCCTTAGACGAAGCCCAACAAGCTTTGAAAGCAGGAGAGATACCTGTTGGCTGCGTCATTGTTTGTGAACAACGGATTGTGGGACGGGGTCATAACCTTACACAAACGTTATCGGATGTGACGGCACATGCGGAGATACAAGCAATCACCGCTGCCTCCCAAACGCTTGGGGGAAAGTACCTTAATGAGTGTACGTTATATGTCACGGTCGAACCTTGCGTGATGTGCGCCGGTGCTATTGGTTGGGCACAATTGAAACGCCTTGTCTATGGGGCTCCCGACCCTAAAAAAGGATATACACTATTGGCTCCGAAAGCCATCCACCCCAAGACTCAAGTGGTGGCAGGGGTATGCCAAGAGCAGTGTAGTCAATTGATGGAAGAATGTTTTCAAAAACTGCGTAAAGATAAAGAATTATGAACTTCTCTAAACTGCTCAAATTTTTACCTTTTGTTGCCTTGACGGCGATTGTTATCTATCTTTTCCCTCATTACAACAACTCGTTTGCATACTATTTTGAAATAGGCAAACCATGGGGGTACGAACTGCTCACTGCTTCGCAAAATTTTCCTATTTATAA
This sequence comes from Paludibacteraceae bacterium, assembly GCA_045627765.1. Taxonomy (GTDB): domain Bacteria; phylum Bacteroidota; class Bacteroidia; order Bacteroidales; family Paludibacteraceae; genus Colicola. The sequence goes on from JAZQOG010000062.1 coordinate 27,478, forward strand.
GACCAATACGGAACTTGAGGCGGAACGGGTCGAAATGCTCTCCGATTTTGCTCCTTGTTTCGTGTATGTCAGCACGCAGACTTCGCCCATTGTGATGTCTTATGAGGATATGGAAAAACTCTGGCAGCAGGATTATCAGTTCATCTCTATTCTTGATAATCAGATGAGTAAGCGCTATCCTTTGTCGCAAGTTTATACTCCAAAGACTGCTTTTGAGGCGATGGGGGAGGAGTTTATTCCCAATATCGAATTTGATTCTCTTACTACCCAACAACTTAAGGCTTCTATTTTGGCTTCTATCTCTCCCACGCAAGGTATGGTGCAACAAGGGGAGAAGATTATTGATAAGGGAGAGGTGGTAACCGAACGAACCTACCAGATTTTGCAATCCCTCAAACGCACTACTCAAGAGACTTCTGTTTCTTACTATCAACAACTTTGGCATAAAGTGGGACTATCGCTAATCATTATTTTGATTGTTTCGATTTTTGTCATCTATTTGTTCACGACGGAACCCCATATTTTTGAGCACTGGAATAGTGTGTTGTTCTGTTGTATCTTACCCTTATTATTGGTAGTTACAACATTCTGTTTCTTCCGTTATGCGTATATTCCCCTTTTACTTGTGCCATTCGTGATAGTGCCTGTTGTTACGCGTGTATTCTTTGATTCGCGTGTGGCATTTATTCTTCATCTATTCACTATTCTTATCGTTGCTTTGGCGGTGTCTGTACCTCTTGAGTTTGTGGTCATTCAGACGTTGGCAGGAGTGACGGCCGTGGTGAGTTTGCATGACCTTGGACGCCGTAGCCATGTGGCTATCGCAACCGGTTTTGTGGTGCTGACGTATGCAATAGGTTATACCGCTTTTTGTCTATTCTCCCCACAGAATTATCATTCGATTGAGTGGCTGAATTATATTTATATTGCGCTAAATGGTGTACTCGTTCTCGCCTTCTCGTATGTTCTAATTATGGGCTTTGAACAATTATTTGGTTTTATCAGTGCGACGACTCTTATTGAACTCACGAATGTCAACTCTTCCATTTTCCAAGAGTTTGCAGAGAAAGCACCCGGTTCGTTCCAGCACTCACTACAAGTGGGGAACCTCGCTTCCGAAGCCGCCAAGCGCATTGGTGCCAATGCCCTGTTAACACGTACCGGAGCCCTCTACCACGATATAGGCAAGATGCTCCATCCCGAATACTTCATTGAGAACCAAGGCGGCGGACGTAACCCCCTCAATGAGATGGATCCACGCGAGGCGGCACGTATCGTGATTGCGCACGTCGAAGATGGTGTAACGCTTGCAAAGAAACATCGCCTTCCACTGACCATCACCCGTTTTATTCGCTCGCACCACGGCACTTCCCTCACGCGCTATTTCTACAACACCTACGCCAATGCCCATCCCGATGAACAGGTGGCGGTGGAGCAGTTCCAATACCCGGGTCCCAAACCCACCACGAAAGAGGGTGCCATCCTCATGATGGCGGATGCTATTGAGGCACGCTCCCGATCACTTCCTGCTTATACTGAACAGACGATTAGTACGATGATTAAGGAGATGATGGACCAACAAGTGGCAGAGAATCAGTTCTCCGATACACCGCTCTCTTTCAAGGACTTAGAGGACGTGCGCCAAGTCTTCACCGAACGCTTGCTCTCCATCTACCACCACCGTATCGCTTACCCAAAGTTAGATACACAAAACAATAAACAATGAAGTTATACCTCGCCCCAATGGAGGATGTCACCGATCCTGCTTTTCGCTTGCTTTGCAAGCGTTTTGGTGCAGACCGTGTCTATACGGAGTTCGTCAACGCCGATGCTTTGGTGCGCGATGTAGCTTCTACCATGCGCAAACTCACCATCAGCGATGCCGAGCGACCCGTTGCTATCCAGATATACGGACGCGATACCGGATCGATGGCGGAGGCAGCACAGATAGTGGAACAAGCCCGTCCGGATTTTATCGACCTTAACTTCGGCTGTCCTGTCAAAAAAGTAGCAGGTAAAGGTGCCGGAGCGGGACTTTTGCAAAACATTCCCCTTTTGCTCGATATCACACGTGCTGTGGTGGATGCGGTTCGCACCCCCGTTACCGTCAAGACACGACTGGGTTGGAACGACCAACAGAAGATTATCGTTGATTTGGCGGAACAGTTGCAAGACTGTGGTATCAGCGAACTCGCTATTCATGGTCGTACCCGAGCACAGATGTACACCGGCGAAGCCGATTGGACGCTTATTGGTGAGGTGAAGAACAACCCCCGAATGCATATTCCGATTATTGGTAATGGTGATGTTTCCACTCCGGAACGCGCTAAAGAGTGTTTTGATCGCTATGGTGTGGATGCAATTATGATTGGTCGTGCCACCTTCGGTTGCCCCTGGCTCTTCGAAGATATCAAAAACTATCTTGCAAACCCTACTCCTCTACTCCTCTACTCCTCTACTCCCCGTCCTATGGATTGGTGTGTCTCCATCCTCAAGGAGCACGTCGAGCGTTCGATAGAGTGGATAGGTGACGAGCGCAAGGGGATAGTCCATTCGCGTCGACATTTTGCGGCATCGCCTGTGTTTAAAGGCTTGTATGACTTCAAACAGACTCGCATCGCGCTCTTGCGTGCGGAGACCAAAGCCGAAGTCTTCTCCATCATGGACGAGATTGTAGATAAGTGGGGAAACTGAAAAGATTCTGAAATTTTGGTTGAAAAGTGCATTTTTATTTGCATATATCAAAAAAATGTTGTAATTTTGCAGCCGAAATTGTGCGGAGAAAAGAATGTTTAATGTCCGCAGATATGCGGCGAATGTGATGACTTTTCACCGCATAACGCAAATAGATCAATAACAATTATCGCTATATGAGAGCTGTTTATCTTTGGCAACATAAGGATTGGCCTCGGTTTCAATGGGATGCAGAGCGCTTGCTGAGTTTGTTAGGTGAGGTACATAATTTGCAAGGTCAGTTATTAGGGCGTATGTCCGTCTTGGGCTTTGAGGGCATACAACGTCATTTGGATACATTGACTGAGGAGATTATCGGTTCATCGCGCATTGAGGGGGTTGAATTAAATCGGGATAGCGTGCGTAGTTCAGTGGCACGCCACTTGGGTGTGACATTAGACAAAGACCATTTGCCGGACCACTATACCGAAGGTGTAGTGAATGTAATGATGGAGGCTACTCAACATTATGCAAAGCCACTAAGTGCCGAACGGTTATTTGGTTGGCATGCCGCATTGTTTCCTACAGGCTATAGCGATGGGTATAAGATAGATGTGGCAAAATGGCGTACCGGTAATGCACCAATGCAGGTCGTCTCAGGTTCAATGGGTAAGCAAAAGGTACACTATGAAGCCCCCGGAAGTGAGCGTGTACCGGAAATGATGGTGCAATTTATACAGTGGGTGAATATGCCGGACAATACAGATTTGCTACTTCGTGCGGCATTGGCTCATCTGTGGTTTGTAACGATACACCCATTTGACGATGGTAATGGTCGTATCACTCGCACGATAACAGAGATGATGTTGGCGCGAGCTGACCAAAGTGAGCGACGGTTCTATAGTATGTCCGCTGAAATTATGCGTAACCGAAAAGGATACTATGATGCTTTAGAGCAAGCCCAAAAAAACAATATGGATGTGACAGAGTGGCTAATCTGGTTCTTAGAAACACTGCGTGAAACGCTGAAACATGCCATCGCTACTACGCAACGAACTTTGAAAAAATCGGTTTTTTGGCAGCAGGTGGAGGGCATCGCCATCAGTGAGCGCCAACGCAAGGTAATTAATATGCTTTGGGATGGGTTTGATGGTAAAATGAATAGTAGTAAATGGGCGAAGATTAACCATTGCTCGCAGGACACTGCGCTGCGTGATATAGAAGACTTGATAAGGAAAGGTATCCTTCGCCGCACAGAAGGCGGACGTAGCACTAATTATGAACTGATTGAGGACTAACAATCCGTAAATTGCCCATCGCTTACACTTTTCTTCGCAAAAGTGCATTTTTATTTGCGTATATCAAAAAAATGTTGTACCTTTGCAAGCGAAATTGGAAAACAAAACGATAAACCTATAATTGGATTATGAAAGCAACAGTATCTTTAGATGGAATTTGGGGATTCTTGCAATCCTTATCCCTATCGGCCAACAATAAGGTTTGGTTGGCAGATAAGTTGATTGAGTCAAGTCAAGAGGATCAAATAACTCTTAAAAAGTCTCAGCAAGAAAAATATGTACGAGAAAGCATGGGACGCGCATGGAATGAAGTAAAAGAAGCGGAACATATTGGTCGCCCACTTCCTAATGCCTATGACTTGATTGCTATTGGCTATTTATGATAAGAGCGAGATTGACAATATTTCTGAATCTTATCTTAATTGGCTATTAAAACAAATAACTGAATAATAAATAACACCACTCGCCTATGATTGACCGGCATCGGCAGGCGATGCATGACATATAAAAAACATAAAAACTATGGAAAAAGATTTTAGAATGTATTCAGATGAAGAGTTTCGTGCTGCATTATTGGCAACAATGAACTTGAAACAAGAGTGGATGGCTTCCGTAGATAAACGTGAGGCAGAATTGGGAATAAGATGAGATTGTCCGTTGATAATATTAACCAAACATCTCCTTATTGGGTTCTTCAGCTGAACGATCTGACCTTTCGTTTTGTGACTAAAAACGGAGTGACGTATCGTGTCGGCTTTTATCAAGACCCGTATTTTTTGCGAGATAAGGCCTACCACTTTTTTATTGCGAATGAAGATGGTGTTATGGCACCAAAGGATGTGGATGTCTTCAAGGTTATCACTTGCGTATTGGAAGAGTTCTTCCGTCAGGACGCATCTGTGATGCTTTATATCTGCGACCCACGCGATCATCGAGAAGTGATTAGGGATAATCTTTATAAGCGATGGTTTCAAAGTTACGCCAAACACGACACACTAACGCTTCAAGCAGAAGAATTGAATTTCCAAGGATATATAGTCTATACAGGAATGATTTTAAGGAAGGATCATCCAGAATATGAGCTAATGTTAGAATCATACAAGGCATTCGTTCAACGTGCCAATACAATTTACAAAGTTGAACCAAAATAACACCCGCCTATGATTGACCGGCATCGGTCGTAGATACCGTCCGGCAGACGTAAAATGACCGTCATCCACTGACGGAAAAGAGGGGGACAAATTCTATAGAAATGCATTTTTGGCGACAAAAGTGCATTTTTATTTGCGTATATTAAAAAAATGTTGTACCTTTGCACCCGAATTCGTGACAAGTGTGTTACGAGAACATAAAAAATTAGGTAACAATTTGCCCTCCCCCAGAAATGGGGGGGGATTGTTGATATACAGTAAGTTACAAAAACAACAATAATTATTAACTCAAAAATTAAAGCTTATGAAAAAAGTATTTTTATCATTGATGGCTGTTGCCGCCATCGCGTTAACCGGGTGTAAACCCGAGGGACAAGAACAGCCCCCTTCTTCTAATCCAAGTATTATTGGAACATGGACTTGTGAGTATGAAGGCGAGTATGGTGAAGTTACGGACGAAACTAACATAATCAAGCAAGTCCTCGTTATTGAAGAAGGCGGAGCCATGACATTTAGCCTATATGCTTATGGTGAGGAACTGACTATGCCCACAAAATGGTTTGTAGAGGGAGGGCAGTTCTGCTATATCGACTACGGTGAGTTGTATCCCGAAGATGAAGACCCGGACACCACCCGTTTGGATTATAAGGTGACCGAAAATACATTAGAATTCAGTGACGGAGATGTAACAGTATATAAACGAGTTAAATAATTAATTAATGATAACGAATATGAAGAATAATTTTGTTAAGGTTTGTTTGGTACTGATTTGTACAGCATTCATCACCGTTTCCGCTGTGGCGGAAGCACGTCCTATTTGGGTAGTCGCACATGCATGCAATAGCCATAAGAGTCTTCAAAATGCGATTGAAGATGGAGCTTGTGGTGTAGAGATTGATGTCAATACTAATGAGAATAACTATAAAACATCTTGGAGTGTCAACCATGACTTGGGATATAAAGCAAGCGGTCTTTCTCTCGAAGAATATTTGAATTATCCGGAGATGGATAAACTTAGCATCTTGTTTCTTGATGTTAAAAACGACGAAAAAGACTTTAATTACCCCACTGAGTTGGTTAATTATGTGCATAGAATATTGGAAAAAAGGTACGGGAAAGGGAATCGACCGCCTTATGCCATCATTTATGCGTATTATAAACAGTTCATCTTGGACATACAAGTACCGGTAACGGATGAAGATGGTCGGCCAAAAATGATTACAACCTTGGAATGGCTTAAAAACAACCTGTGGGAAAACGAAGGCATGAATTTGGCTTGGGAATGTAAGGAATCAACGAGATTTAATTTTAGCGGTTATATAGATGATATTATGCAACAGATGAATAACGTTGGTTTTCCTGCTTATAGGCATTTTATGACTCACGGATATTTTGAGAGTAAGTGGACCAGTGCTAATGGGGAAAATGTGAAGAGTACGCTATATGCCCAACAATTGAGAGCAGAAGGCAAGTATTGCAGCCGAGTAGGTTTTTGGACATGTACTCGCTATAAAGACGCCAAGTGGTTTATTGACCCCGCTATTAACGAACGCAATGTGTTATGTGATTTGGTGCTTGTGGAATGTCGTAATGACTTCATTCTTGGAGACTCCAAGGCGCTGAAGGAACTGACAAGTATATATTTTGACCCGAATGGTAAGGATTACAAGAAATACAACAAAGGCAGATTCCGTATTGCTAACCAAAGCGATGTGTTCTATGATTCCAAAATGATGGGTAAATAAAACCAAAACGAACAATAGAAGAAAAGCGGCAGCGATGCCGCTTTTCTTGTGGGTTGCGATGGTTGTGTTTGTACAAGGGTAATCACGTGAGCTGACGGGGACATCACGGGGACGTTACGGGGACATTACCGAAGGGTCTTCGTTCAAAGCCCTTGGCGGAATTGGCGGTTTGGCGGTTTTGGCACTCTCGCGAACAAGCCAATTCTGTCCGTGAAAATTCGGATTAAAAACCTAATCCCCTTATTTACAGTCTTGTAACAGCGTGAGGATATGTGAGGGAAGTTGAGGAATTCGGGAATTTTCCGAATGTTCCCTAGGGTTGTAATGAATATTTTAGGGACGATAGGGACGGTGGGGACGATTGTTTTATAATCCCCACCCGCGCGCATATATGTATATTTTAGGAAGTACCGTCCCTACCGTCCCTGCGTCCCTAAAAACACTTTCACAAGCGTGTCTGTTAACGTAGCAATAACGTAGCATAATAGGCCCTACGTAGCCTTGACAAATCACCCATTCAACTCACAAAGTTATGCAATAGTGCAATAATGCAATTTTTGATTTCTACTTTCAAGACTATTGCACTATTGCATTATTGCACTAAAAAATGTGTTCATCATCATCTTTTTTGTTATGTTTCTTCTCCGCACATTGTATGTGCGTTCTTAATAATCGTACACTTTCTCCACAAGTCCAACCTAAGTCTAATTAGCAAGGGATAAGCAACCTGTTTTGTACGGTTTTAGGTTTACTCGTTTACGGGAATCGTTTCTTAATAATCGTATATTGTTGACTTGTTTACTAAAAAGGTTGACGATATGAGATGCGAGGAGCATCTCGGCCCACCCGACCTGAGGGTAAACAACTA
>JAZQOG010000063.1:0-9004 GCA_045627765.1 Paludibacteraceae bacterium
TGTATAATGGGAGTAGGGGAGTAGAGGAGTAGGGGGGTAGGGTGTTCGCGGACTCCGTATAGCGGGGACTATTGGGATTGGTGAAATAATCGACTAACGCTTTAGCAACAGGCACTTCCGCTTCGGGCTCTTCCGATAACGATACACGAATAGTGTCACCTATACCGGCAGCGAGTAAAGCCCCGATACCTACCGCCGATTTGATACGACCATCTTGTCCTTCGCCAGCTTCGGTCACACCTAAATGCAAAGGGAAATGCATATTTTCTTTATCCATTGTTTCGACGAGCAAGAGCACCGTCTCAACCATGATTGCCGTATTAGAGGCTTTGATAGACAGCACGATATCGTGAAAGTCTTCTTCTACAGCAATGCGTAAAAACTCCATCGCACTCTCCACCATTCCTCTCGGAGTGTCACCATAAAGGTCCATCATCCTTTTTGACAACGAACCGTGGTTCACACCAATGCGCAAAGCCGTGTGGTGCTCCTTACATATATATATAAGGTGTGTGAAACGCTCCCGAATAGTAGCAGGGTCGTTGGCGTAGTTACCCGGATTGATCCTCACTTTCTCTACCACAGCAGCAGCGGCATCGGCTACGTCGGAACGGAAGTGAACATCGGCTACTAAGGGGAGGAGAGGAGTAGAGGAGTAGAGGGGTAGGGTTTTTCGTATCTCTGCCAAGGACTCGACTTCTTTGATGCCTTGGGTGGTGAAACGGAAGAGGTCGGCTCCTGCTTGAGCTACCCTCAAGGTCTGAGCGACGGAAGCTTCGACATCGTTAGTCGAAGTGTTCGCCATCGACTGGATACGAATAGGGTAATCGCTACCGATACAGAGGTCACCAACGTGGGTGACGGAGGTCTTTCGACGGGTATAATCAGTGAATTTTGCCATGTTAAGTGATAAAAAGTGACTTTTTTTGCAAAAAAATACAAATATATTTGGTAGTTTCAAAAAAAAGCATTACCTTTGCACCCGCTTTCGTGAAAAAAGCATGATTCAGTAGCTCAGCAGGTAGAGCACATCCCTTTTAAGGATGGGGTCCTGGGTTCGAGCCCCAGCTGGATCACAAAGGGAGACCAAGCGGTCTCCTTTTTGTTTGCTATATCACGATGTTGACGATGCGGCCGGGAACGACAATCACTTTCTTCACCGGCATCCCATTGAGGAACTTAGCCGTTTGCTCATCACTCAGCACCACTTTCTCAACCTCCTCTTTCGGCATCGTCTTACTTACCTCAATCGTAAAACGTACCTTGCCATTGAACTGCACCGGATACTTCTGCGTGTCCTCTTCCAAATACTTCTCCTCACACACCGGCCATTGAGCGTCAATGACAAATCCAATCGCTTTACACCGTTCCCACATCGCCTCGGCAATATGCGGAGCATAGGGAGCGATGAGGATAGCGATAGGCGCAAGGATAGCTCTCTTATTGCACTTGAGCGCACTGAGTTCGTTTTGCGCAATCATAAACGCAGGGATAGAGGTGTTGAACGAGAAGTTCTCTATATCCCACGTGATCTTCTTTATCAGTTTATGTAGCGAACGCAACTCCTCTGCCGTTGGCTCCGCGTCGGTGATGTTCTCGTACATGTTCCATAGCTTACGCAAGAAACGGTGTACTCCGTCAATGCCGTTCGTGTCCCACGGTTTGGAGACCTCCAACGGACCTAAGAACATCTCGTATAGACGCAAGGTGTCGGCACCATATTGCTCGACTACATCGTCGGGATTGACCACATTAAACATCGACTTACTCATCTTCTCTACTGCCCAACCGCAGATATACTGCTTGGGAGACGGCGCACCGATATAGGGGTTGTCAATATCCGTAGAGCCATCAGCATAGACGAAAGTCGCGTTCTTATATTCGGGCATCCACGCGCGGAAAGCGTCGATATCGAGGATGTCGTTGTGTACGAGGTTGATGTTCACGTGGATGGGCTGTACCTTGCCTTTGTATTCGGGATTGTCAATGAGGTTGAACGAGATATACTCATTACCCGTTGCCCCTTCACCCACAAAACGATATACGAAGTTACTGCGCCCTTGAATCATTCCTTGGTTGATGAGTTTTTGGAAGGGCTCGTCTTTGCTGATATAACCTAAGTCAAAGAGGAACTTATTCCAGAACCTACTATATATAAGGTGTCCCGTTGCGTGCTCGGTACCGCCGATATACAAGTTCACATTTCCCCAATACTGATTCACCTCTTTATCCACCAACGCCTTATCGTTGTGGTTGTCCATATACCTCAAATAGTACGCACTACTACCCGCAAACCCCGGCATCGTGCATAACTCAAGCGGATAACCCTTATAAGTCCAGTCTTTGGCATTGCCTAATGGGGGACGACCATCGTCGGTAGGCTTGAACTGACTCACTTCGGGTAAACGTAACGGCAGTTCGCTCTCGGGGATAGTGTAAGGCATTCCTTCCTTATAATAAATAGGGAAGGGCTCTCCCCAATAACGTTGACGCGAGAAGATAGCGTCGCGTAGGCGGTAGTTGACCTTCACTTGACCCAGTCCGTTCTCCGAGATATACTGTTTCATCTTCGCGATAGCGTCCTTCACCTCTAACCCATTGAGGAAGCCGGAGTTGATCATCTTACCTTCCTTAGCATCAAAACTCTGTTCGCTAACGTCAGCCCCTTCAATAAGTGGGATAATAGGCAGGTTAAAGTGTTTAGCGAAAGCGTAGTCACGACTATCGTGAGCCGGAACAGCCATGATAGCGCCGGTGCCGTAACCCGATAGTACATAGTCACTTATATAAATAGGTATCTCCGTCTTGGTGAGGGGATTGATAGCGTAACTACCCGTGAACACACCCGTCACTTTGCGGTCAGCAATACGTTCGCGTTCGGTGCGGTGCTTGACCATATCTAAATAAGCGTCCACTTCTTTGCGTTGTTCGTCGGTCACGACGCGTGCCACATATTCGCTCTCGGGCGCGAGAACCATAAAGGTCACACCGAAGACCGTGTCAGCACGGGTGGTGAAGATGGTGAAGGGCTCGTCTTGACCTTTGATGGCAAACTGCATCTCCGCTCCTTCGCTGCGACCAATCCAGTTGCGTTGGGTCTCTTTGAGAGAGTCGGTCCAGTCGATATGTTCCAGTCCTTCGAGCAGACGACCGGCGTAAGCGCTGATGCGCAAGCACCATTGTCTCATGACTCGTTGCTCTACCGGATAACCGCCACGAACGGACAAGCCTTCGCTCACTTCGTCGTTGGCAAGAACGGTACCGAGTTTGGGGCACCAGTTCACTTTCGTGTCAGCCAAGTAAGCGATGCGGTAGTTCATCAAACGCTCTTGTTGCTCTTTCTCGCTGAGCGTCTTCCAAGTGGGGTCGTTCGCCTCCCACTCAGCAACGAGTTGGGAGATAGGTTGGGCTTTGTCTAACTTCGTGTCATAGTAGGAGTTAAACATCTGTATGAAGGCCCATTGTGTCCATTTATAGAAATCGGGATCGCAGGTCTTGACTTGTCTGTCCCAGTCGTAGCAGAAGCCGATCTTCTTGAGTTGGGAGATATAGCGAGCAATGTTTTGTTCGGTGGTTATCTCGGGGTGTTGACCGGTCTGGATGGCATATTGTTCTGCGGGCAGTCCGTAAGAGTCGAAGCCCATGGGGTGGAGCACATTGAACCCTTGCAAACGTTTGTAACGACTGTAGATATCACTCGCGATATAACCGAGGGGGTGTCCTACGTGTAATCCCGCTCCGCTGGGGTAGGGGAACATATCGAGGACATAGAAAGGTTTCTTGTCACTTTGGTTATTTACTTTGTAGGCATTGGCTTTGTCCCAAGCCTCTTGCCAATGTTTCTCAATCTCTTGAAAATTATAGTCCATAATTATCGTAATTTAATTGCGAGTGCAAAGGTACGCAATTTTTGTGATATTTGCAAATATTTATGGAATTATTCAAATTTTTGTGCTCGATTTAATATTTTTCTTGCACATATCAGAATTTTTTACTACCTTTGCAGCGTGATTCAAAAATGGAACAAGCGTCCATTGGCTATTGATTGTTAGCAATTATGGAAGAGATATATCTGCAATTACTTAGAAAGGCTGTGCTGAATCAGGACTCGAACCCAGACAGACAGGACCGGAGTAGTGAGACATTAAACCACGTCTGGAGACTGGCACAATGTCAAGGAACCGCTGCGCTGGTGGGGAATGAGTTGCTTAAAGAGGCGGCTACAGGTGACAGACTACAGGCGACAGGACTAAAGGCTTCTATCCAAATGCTGTGTATGCAAGCGATGGTGGGGCAGGAGAGGCAGATGGGCGCACTGAAGAAAGTCTGGAACGCACTGGAAAGTGCAGGATTGGAACCTGTACTGCTGAAAGGATTCGGATTAGCACAACTCTATCCATTGCCTTACCTTAGACAATGGGGCGATGCGGATATATGGGTCGGACACGGACACTACGAAGAAGTGACGGAGGCTATATGCAAGACGATGAACGTGACCTGGCACCACGAGAGCGAAGACGAAAACGAAAGACACTATAACTTCAATACCGAAGACGGATTCGTGTTCGAGATACATCCCCAAACCATCCCTTGGATACTACCCAAAGAAGAGGCACTCTATCAAAAACTGGAACAAGAGGCAATGGCGCACTGCGAGACCATCGAGATAGACGGACAGCGTTTTCGCGTTCCCGAAAGAGGATTTAACCAACTATTCGTGTTCCTACACGCGTGGGAACACTTCACCAGTTCGGGAGCGACGATGAAACAACTATCCGACCTGGCACTGCTTTGCCAACGCGAGCCACTGCCACAACGATTCTATGAGGCACTGCGACCCTTAGGCGTGTTAGAACCATGGCAGGTGATGGGGTACGCGGTGGTCAAACTCTTTAACCTGAAACCCGAATGCTGGACGGGGTACTGCGATAGCCGAAGAGTAAGAAGGCTGGGGGAGAGGGCTGTGAGGGAGATTATGGGACCGCTGTCGCTGAAAGACCGCTTCGCTGAAAGACCGCAAGCAAAGCTTGCTGAAAGACAATCGAAGTGGCTGCGCAAATTAGGGACATTGATGGAGAGAGTGAAAAAAGCAAGAGAAATCGGCAAAGTAAGTCCGAAATACGGAAGGCATTATTTGTGGATGGCAGTGTATAAAGGAGTGAGGAGATTGGGAGTAGGGGAGTAGAGGAGTAGAGGGGTAGGGTGATAGAAAGCAAATAAAATGAATGAAGAATGGGACATATTGATGAAGGAGTCGCCGACGGCGACGTGGTTCCAAAGCGAAGAAGCATGGACGTTCTTTAACGCCTGCGCTCAATGGCTTATTCCCTTTCACACCGAAGTGAAACGCAAGGACGAGGTCGTGGGCATGGTGACGGGATATATATCCAAAGAAAAATATGCTTGGAAACAACAATTTAGTTGTCGAGCCGTTATCAATGGGGGACCCCTTTTACGCGCGGACGCAACCATCGCGGAGGTGCGCGAACTATTAGAAACGACCGAAGCAGAAATAAAAAAACTGTCGAAAGGACGAATCATCTATATAGAAACAAGGAACTTCGTGGATCTTAGCCCCTGGACAGAGGCCCTTGAACAAGCCGGGTGGGAATACCAAGCACACTACGATATCCACGTGGATTGCTCCGACGAGAAAGCGATGTGGGAGCGGTTCCACGAGTCGAAGAAACGGGCTATTAAGGCGGAAGGGCGGATAGGCAGAGAGGCGGATAGGCGGATAGGCGGAGAGACGCTGAAACAATGGTATGCGTTGCTGAGTAAACTATATAAGACGAAAGTGAAAAGACCCTTGTGGCCACTCGCGTTCTTTGAACGGGCGATAGCGATGGGAGTGGGGAAACTATTGGCGACAGGCGACAGACAACAGGTGACAGGGGGAATGTTTGTGGTGGAGGATGAGCAACGTGTGTACGAATGGTACGTAGTAGGATCGGTACCGGCGACGTATGCCGGACTACACTATGCGGCTCAGCAGCATAAACCCATCTTCGATTTTATGGGGGCAGGCGAACCCGAAAAACCCTACGGCGTACGCGATTTTAAGATGCAGTTCGGAGGCGAACTCAAGGAGTTAGGACGATGGGTACGCGTGTGCAAACGCGGATATTATAACTTAGGCAAATTTTTAGTCAATGCAAATATATTGGGATAATATTCACAAGATGGCGTACGCCACAGATGCTTCTGCGTATCGCGAGATACCGATGGGCGTTGCGTACCCCGAGACCGAAGACGATCTGCGCGAGTTATTACAACTCGCCCGCGAACGGCATACCCACCTTATCCCTCGCGCCGGTGGAACGAGTATTGCCGGACAAGTGGTGGGAAGCGGTATCGTGGTGGATGTGAGCCGGTATATGAACCGTATCCTTTGGATTGATCCCGAGAAACGATTGGCGAGAGTACAACCCGGTGTGGTACGCGACGAACTGAACAAAGCCCTCGAAGAAACGGGATTATTCTTCTCGCCCGAGACGAGTACGAGTAATCGATGCTGCATCGGAGGAATGGTGGGAAATAACTCGTGTGGGATGCATAGCCTCATCTATGGCAGTACAAGACACCACGTCGTGGGACTGAGATTACTACTGACAGACGGCACAGCGGTGGAAGTGAGAAGGGATGGCAGTTATCGCGTAGAAGGCGAGTCGGCTTTGTGGCACTCGATAGAACAACTTTGGACAAAATGGCGGATAGGCGGAGAGGCGGAAAGGCAGAGAGGCGGAGAAGTTGACTATAGGCAGTTGTTAGAAGAGGCATTTCCGGATAAGTCACTCAAACGGAGGTCGTGTGGATATGCGTTGGATGAAGGATTAGAGAGCCTGACAGCGTTGATTGTAGGAAGCGAAGGCACCTTGGCGCTCGTGACGGAGATAGAAGTGAGCCTGGATCCGATACCGAGTAAGCATAAACTATTGGTGGCAGCCCATCTCAAAGACCTCAACGACAGTTGGCAGATGAACCTTCTCGCTCTCAAGTACGGACCTACGGCGGTCGAGTTGATGGATGGGAAGATACTGGAACTATGCAAAGATAATAAACAAGCCCAACGGGATCGGTTCTTTGTGGAAGGCGAACCCGGAGCCCTTGTGATTGCAGAGTTCACGGGTGAGGATGCCGAGACGAAGGCAGATGCCTTCGTGAAGGGTGTAGAAGAGGAGAGGAGTAGAGGAGTAGGGAGTGCATACGCCTTTACGAAGATAAAAGGAGAAGATATACAGCGAGTGTGGAACTTACGCAAGGCGGGACTGGGGGTACTGAATGGTATGCCGGGCGATGCGAAACCTGTTGGTGTGATAGAAGACACCGCCGTTGCACCCGAACGGATGGAAGCCTATATGCACGACTTTATGGCGATGATGGACGAGATAGGACTCAGTTGTGTGTATTATGGACATATAGCCACAGGCGAGTTACACTTGCGTCCTATCCTGAACCTCAAAGACGCACACGACCGCAAACTATTCCGACTTGTAGCCGAAAAGACGGCCGCTATCGTGAAGAAACATAAGGGTAGCCTGAGTGGCGAACACGGCGATGGCAGACTGCGTGGAGAGTTTATACCATTAATGTATGGGGACGAAGTCTATCAAATGATGGTAGAACTCAAACGGACCTGGGATCCCGAAGGACTGCTCAATATCGGAAAGATTGTAGAAACACCCCCGATGGATGTTGGTCTTAGGGCAGAAAGGCAGATGGGCAGAAAGGCGGAAGGGTTGGTATATCGTTGGGAAAAGGAGACGCTGTTACAAAAGATTGAGCGGTGCAACGGAGCCGGAGATTGCAGGAAGAGTCAAGTGATGGGCGGAGCAATCTGTCCTGCCTACAAAGCGACCGGAGATGAGTTGATGACGACCCGTGCAAGAGCAAATGTGCTGAGAGAAGTGTTGACGCACGATAAAGACGCTTGGCGTAACGAGGATATAAAACGACAGATGGATAGTTGCTTGGCGTGCAAGTCGTGCTTAAGAGAATGCTCGTCCAGTGTGGATATGACGCGAATACGATCAGAGGTGCTGCAACAGCGATACGATAAGACGGGAACGCCTCTAAGGACATGGCTCGTGGCACACATGGCAATGATAGAAAACCTCGGCTTCCTTGTTAGACCACTATACAACTTCTGCGCTCGCAATCGAGTTATCAGCCGAATTATCAAGTGGGTCGTTGGCTTCGACCAACGCCGAGAAATACCCTTGCTAAAAAGACAGCCGGATACTGTTCGTTCAGGCAATAGTCACTTGAAAACTCTACCCCTCTACCCCTCTACTCCTCTACCCCCAAAAGTAGTGCTCTATATAGATGAGTTTACGAAGTACCACGAGCCGGAACTGGCGGAGACGATGAAAAAGATGTTGGAGGCATTGGGATACGAAGTGTTGGTACCGAAGATAGGGGAGAGTGGTCGTGCAGCCATGTCGAAAGGGTGCCTGCACTATGCCCGTAAGTTAGCGATAAAGAATGTCAAACAGTTGAAGGATATCATATCCGACGAAGTGCCGTTGGTAGGGATTGAGCCGTCGTGTATCTTATCGTTTAGAGACGAATATCCCGATCTGATGCCCGACGAACTGCGCGAAGCAGCGGAAACATTAGGAAAGAACAGCTTGCTGTATGACGAGTTTATCGTTCGAGAAGTAGAGGCAGGACGGATACCTAAATCCGTGTTTGAGACAATAGATGCCGATCTATGGGTACACCATCATTGCCACCAAAAAGCACTGGTGGGCATAGAAAAGACGGTGACGATGCTGACCTATATACCGAAGATGACGGTGCATGTGGTACCGTCGGGCTGTTGTGGTATGGCAGGCAGTTTCGGATACGAGAAGAGGCATTACGAGATGTCAATGGCGATAGGGGAACTGGTGCTGTTCCCAACACTGCGTCGAGCTTTGGGAGTAGAGGAGGAGAGGAGTAGAGGAGTAGGGTGCGCGAGGAAGACAATGGTCGCTGCACCCGGGACATCGTGTAGGCAACA
>JAZQOG010000064.1:0-28586 GCA_045627765.1 Paludibacteraceae bacterium
TAGAACTACAACGATACATTAAGTATTATAATAACGAACGTATCAAACTCAGATTAAAAATGAGTCCGGCACAATACCGAACTCATTATCTAAATAAAGTTAGTTAATATTAATCCGTCTAACTTTTTGGGGTCATATCAGCGAAGGTAAACCGCCTTTTTATTTAATGAATACTGCGCCCACTCGCTTCCCTGTGCGCTCGTTTGGGCGGTGGCTCCGAGAGCCAGCGTGACCGCAAGGGTCGCGCCGTTCTATGCTCGTGCCTTTTCCTCCGTGTGGGGACGCGTCGGGGCACTTCGCTCGGAGCGCGTTCCGTCGCGCTCCTTCACCCTCTTACACCGTATCTGCAAAAGTCCTTTGCGCACGATTGAAGATGATGACACCCAAAATCAAGAAGATGACCATCGCCACAAACGAATACCCTAACATCCACCATTCGTGGCTGCCTTCACCGAGAAAACCGTATTTCCACCACTCTAAAATCCCCGACAACGGATTAACCAAAATCGCCTTCTTAATCAGCGGATTCGTAATCGTAGACATCGGATAAATAACCGGTGTGGCGTACATGATAAGTCGCATAAACCAACTGATACAAATCGCCAAATCCCTATACTTAGTCGAGATACTGCTACAGAACAGCCCCATACCTATTCCCAACCCTGCAAGCAACACCATCAGCACCGGGAACATCACTATCGCCCAAGTGAAATGCGCCGCACTGCCCACATAAGCAAAATAGCCATAGATGCAGAAGAAAATAAACATATCGATGGCAAACGGCACGAGGCTACTGATAATCGCCGCTAAGGGCGGTATAAGTCGCGGGAAATAGACCTTCGTATATAAATGTGCATACCCACTTAATGCGCCCGCGCAGACATTAAAACAAGTGCCGAAGAAACCCCAGCACATTGTTCCCGCGAGGTAGAAGAGAGGTTTAGGGACACCATCGGTGGAGATACCGGCGATGTTACCGAACACGAGGGTCATCATAGCGGTGGTGAGGATGGGGGCAATAAAGAACCAAGCGTAACCGAGGACGGTCTGCTTATAGCTGGCTTGCAGGTTCCGCCTCGCCATAATCCATAGCAGATCGCGATAGCGATAGATCTCTTTGAGATCGACATCAAAGAGATTGCTTTGGGGTTTTATTTGCAATGTCCAAGGCTCTTCTTGCATAGTTCACGAATCTTTTCGCAAATCATCTCTACCTCCTCAATAGTTAAATCATAATACATCGGCAAGCGCACTAGACAATCCGCATAGCGGTCGCATTCGGGCAATTCACGACCATCGTGTTTGTCCTTATAAAACTTACTGGTATGTAAACTCAAATAGTGGAACACCGATAGTATTCCCACCTCTTTAAGATAGGCAATAAACTTAGTTCGTTTCTCCAAGTCATGGAAGACAAGGTAGAACATGTGAGCATTATTCGTTGCATAATCGGGAATCTCAGGCAAAGAGAAGATCTTATCCCCATCTCCTTGAAGGGCAAGGGGGGACAAAAGTTCATAATACTTATTCCACAAAGCCTTGCGTTTCGCTTGTATATCATCCAGATTCTCCAACTGCGCCCACAGGAAGGCTGCATTGATTTCCGCAGGCAAGAAACTTGAACCCATATCCACCCAACCATATTTATTCACTTCTCCACGGAAGAACTCGGCACGATTAGTACCCTTCTCCCATAAGATCTCTGCACGGCGGATAAAGCGCTCGTCATTGACAATGAGCAAACCGCCTTCACCTCCGGCGGTGATGTTCTTCGTTTCGTGGAACGAGATAGCAGCTAAATGACCAATACCGCCAAGGGGAGCACGCTCCCCGTGTAGAGTGTAGAGTGTAGAGTGTAGAGTTGGCTTGTAGTAACTATCTAAACCTTGGGCATTGTCCTCCACAACTAAGAGGTTATATTTCTCAGCCAATGCCATAATCTTATCCATATCGCAAGCGATACCGGCATAGTGGACGGGGACGATCACTCTTGTACGGGGCGTGATAAGTGACTCAATGAGCGCGGGATCGATATTGGGGTTATTCTTACCCGAATCGGCAAAAACGACTTTGGCACCCTCACGCAAGAAAGCAAGTGCTGTGCTCACAAACGTATAACTGGGCACAATGACCTCGTCACCGGGTTTTAGGTCGCAGAGCATCGCGCACATCTCAAGCGCATCCGTACCGGAAGTAGTGAGCAAGGTCTTCTTATAACCATAGCGTTGCTCAAAGAACGCTTGGCAGCGCTTGGTATACTCGCTGTTACCGGACAAATGGCCACGATTTACGGCCTCTATCATGTACTCTGTTTCTTTGCCCGTCAAGTGGGGCTTATTGAAGGGGATTTTCAACATTTGATTCTGATTCATACTGACGAATACAATATAATGAATATTTGGAACTATGTGCTACTTCTTCACAATAAATAGGAATATGATAATTACGAGTGATTGACTCCATTAACATCTTTGGTTCTTCATTTTTCATAGTGATGATGAGAATATCGTCATTTACGAAATCCAGATGACTTTGAAGAGGAACAGAATTTATAGGTATTTTGGTTGCCCAGCCTAAACTGACAATTCTCCAAGAGATATCCTTTAAATGAAATGGAGAACAATTATTAATATCAACCATACCCGTTATATATTTCCCCTGCTGTTTAGTTAGTATGGGAAATTCGTACAATGCCCATTCTCTTATTTTTTCTTGATTGTGTTTGTAAGTTCTATAATTTTGAGCTAGATAATACCCCCCGCATAACCCCATAAGGATAATGAAAGCACTTATGTAAACATAATTGTACCTATGTTTATATGTATGTGTATAGACATGGTATAAGCGCTGTTGCCCGAAAGAGAAGGTCTCCCCTATTTGCACCATCAATGGGATTAACATACAATAGAAAACCCTATATTTAACCAAAGACGAGACCCCAATACGAATCATAACGGCAGTTACCAAAAGGAACGCGACTAATAACGGCCACGACTGCCGAGCCGTAGAAATTGATATATAGCACAAACACAACAAAAGAATCGAAATAATAAAGAAAATATTTAACTTCTTTAGATTGGATAATGCTTGATCAAGAGAAAGTGGCTTTTTTGTTATCGCATATATCTGGGTTAACATATCATAATTCATAATTTGAGCATCCGGTCTAAAAGCCAAGAACAGCTTATAATCGGCACTATCTATACCTGCCGGCAATTGATCCAATGGCAAATGTTCAGCATTGGGATTGTCATTTATTCTTCCGCGGAGTTCATTATATTGTACATATTCACGCCACTCTTTTTGCTGGTAAAATAGTTTATTACCCATATAAGTTAAACCAACACAAGCAAGAATAATGATAACATACTTAATATTGTCTTTGCGGAGAGCACCTTTATAGATAAGATTTGCTCCATAAATAATAGCCACCAATGCTGCAGCGTGTAACCGAATCATAGATGCCATCACGATTGCAATGATAGCATATACTTTCCACCCTCGTTTTTCTTCACATAATTGGAGGCAACCACTAAAACTTAGCCAAGCCGAGACGGTTGTGAACTGCAGGTTGAGTAACGTATTTAGCCAAATAGCATATAGTACGGGAATTAGGCACCATTTGACAAGCGGAGAGAATGAGTCATCATACAAAATATGATATACCACCACCGTAATGGAAACAAGCAAAAAGAGAAGAAAGAACAAGGTGTACCACTCCACCGCGGAGGTTAATTGGTATAACCCCGCCACCATCGCCCCATAAATAGCATTGATAAAGACAAGATGAGCATCCGGTTGACCGCTATATATGCCATTTGCAAACAAACACATTACCACATCATCATTGGTCTCATAACGAACGGGCAAAAAATAGATTGCCCCCAATAAGATGAGTAAATGAGCCAAAAACAATAATATAAAAGTAACCTTTTTATTCATGAGATAAACTACCGAATGTATGAGTAATCACCCTGTCCAACATAAACACAAATCCTATCAAGCAACAATATTCTGCAGGAAGGAAGAATCGATGTTCACCGGATAAAGTAATAGAGAAGAAAAGTAATAGCCACAGCATCACCCAAGCCAATATGCGTAAGGGAGGACAATAGATAACGAGGAGAATCAAACCTACTATACCGCCTAACAATAGGACATAATATAAGAACCACGAAACGCCCTTTACCGCATTAAACAGGACCGACAAAACGCCCGTATAGCGATGATCTATAGCGAATGGTTCTTTAGCCACAAGATATTTCATTTGTTTGAGTGTAGCCTTAATCCGCCAACAAGGGTGTTGAGCGAGGTAGGCCTTTGTATAGGATGTCATAATTGCGACCAAGGCGCAACGAAGCGAGTCTCTTTCCGGCGATTCTTCCATGCGTTCGTACCGCTGACATTCTTGCGCTAATTGAGCTAAATCATCCGCTGAATAGGCATCCACATAGATTGAAGAGGGTAATTCGCCCACATAATGGAATCCCTTGACCGGCATAAAATAGGTTCCTACAGCATTGTTCACCCATTCTTGATGATTTTCTCCCCAAGTGCGCACCATAATTCGCATAGCGGCATTGACCGTATCGTTAGTGGTTCCCGCATAGGCGGTATTTTGCATAGGTGCAAAAGTCTGATATTTAACTGCATTACGAATGGTAAAAGGAAGACAAATAAGCACCAACGGCAAGGACATGATCGCTACATATTGACACCATTTATTAAAGCAAAGCACCTTATTCGTAATGGTCCAGTCTAAGAAACAAAAAGCAAAGATGGGCAATAGATATGGCTTCATCACGCATGCCATGGATAAGAACAACGCACTCCACCCTAACTGCCACCAGCTACCTGTACGGACAAAACGTTCGTAAAAGAAAAAGAAACATATCAATTGACTTAGGGCTAACGACTCCGGCAGAATATAAGTCAACCGCCATAGCTCCAAAGGAATACCTATCGTTAACAACGGGATAAGCCATACAAGAGACTGATAGTGAAGATAACGCACTAACAATAGCATTAGCAAAATGATAGCGATTGAGAACCATAAGATATGGAAAATCACTAAAGCATCGTAAGAAGAAGGGATATCTAAGAATTGACGAAAAATATAATAATATACCGCATAATATGGACCTCGTCCTATAGATTTCTCTTCAGGTTCATCCAAATAATACTCACCAAAACAGATATAATGTTCCATGGGTAGGATATATCCCCTCGTATCCCCACTTGCGTATGCCAACCTATTGCCCCATCGTTCTTCTTCATTGCGGGACGCATCTGCAAAAGCTTTGGTTACTAATAGGAGAACCAAAACGACATAGAGTCCGATAACAGACCATTTATTGATTCCTGATTGGGTAAAATCTATTTTCATAATGGTTTTGTTTGTTTTTGATAAATCATATACCCACTGCGGTCCGCGCTACAAGTAACCTGATGTAACTTATCATTGGCAATCTCCACTTTCAATATTTCCGGATGTTGTTCGGGATGAGCCATTGCCTCTTGCATGATAGGCAATAAGTCTTTCGTTTCCTCACATAAAAAATATACCCCACTATATCGGGTGATTGAAGATTGAATGCCCTGCGGGCTATTGAACGCCCAGAGGGCTATTGAAGATTCATCGAAATTACCAAGAGCCACATCAATCACTCCACGCACAAAGTCATAACCGGTACTCAATCGCACCAAATCGCTACCAATAAAATCCCCTCCCATACGAGCTCCTATCTCCATTACGATCACTCGTCCCTCTTTCGTAATTCTATATTCCGAATGGCTAGCACCATTGGTAATATCCAATGCCGTAAGAGCACGTTCCGTAATCGCATATATTCGCTCAAACATATCTTCCGATAACTTTGCCGGCTGATGATGTTCTAACTCAACGAAATGGGGTGCTTCGGTAGTAACCTTATCGGTTATCTGCAACGGATAATGCTTACCTTGATACGAGATAAATTCCACACTGATCTCCCGTCCTTCAATAAACTCCTCAACCATTGCTTCGTGTTTTAATGAATAACCAATGGCAGCAGAAACGGCATTATATAAGTCCTCCCATCGTTCTACCTTTGTAACTCCTAATGAACCCGAACGATCGGATGGTTTAACAATGATTGGCAACTGAAATGATTGACGTAAAGAGTCTAATGTCTCGTTTGTAGCCTCTAACACGCGCATAAACTGTGGGCAATCCACCTCTGCCTGTATGAATGCTTGACGCATAAGATATTTGTTATTAGCCTTCAACGCACATGCGTACGAGTTGCCGACCAACCTCATTTTTTCTGCTATATAAGCTACTGTAGGAGCAGCCACATCACTGGCTATGGTACAGATACCATCGATGTGTTTGTCTTGACAGATGGCAAGTATTTGCTCTTTCTCCACGATAGATATAGGATAGAACTCATCTACGAGATTCTTACATACAGCACCTTCTTCCCATGCGAAACAAAGTGTATATAACCCCATCTCTTTAGCCTTTTCTACGAGAGGTTGTTGCAAATATGAGGCTCCTATGATAGCTAATTTTCTCATATATGTTTATATAAAAAACACTACTATTCCACACATGATTATTGCAATGGCTACGATCTTCATCCAACTCAATCTCTCTCCAAAGATTATCCAACTAAGACAAGGGACAAACAGATAACTTAGTGACTCAATTATCCCCACCTCTTTCAGCAATACACCTTTACTCATCGCCCAGATATTGACGAGCATCACGAGTCCCATTATTGTATAACCGCCAATGACCCAAGGATTGAGATACTGTTTTAT
This sequence comes from Paludibacteraceae bacterium, assembly GCA_045627765.1. Classification (GTDB taxonomy): domain Bacteria; phylum Bacteroidota; class Bacteroidia; order Bacteroidales; family Paludibacteraceae; genus Colicola. The sequence goes on from JAZQOG010000064.1 coordinate 6,805, forward strand.
AAACCATCGAGCTCTCCCCTCGCCTTCGGGAGAGTGGACGGAGGTGAGGCTCGCCCCTTTCTTCAACAGCATCTGCGCACAAGCTGCCGTAAAAACCGCTAATATGACAATCAGTTTATACACCACCCTACTTCCTTTGTATCTGCCCAAGCGAAAAGAGTAATCCCCACGATAATAATGATGGCACCAATGATATTATGAGTAGTAATTACTTCATCAAACACATAGTGACAAATTAGCAACGCAAACACCACTCCAAGCCCTTTGAACATATAAGCCAAACTAATCTTCATTCGTTGGATAATCTGCTGCCAAGCAATAGCATAGATTCCTAAAACACCAACAGCACTTATCACAAATAACATATATTGCCAACTCAGAAACGGATACATGGATGCACAACGCGTCAAAATACCTACCCCTGAGTAGATAGCAATCGCTAAAATAAGTATTATATAGGAGAATAAACTTCTATTCATAGTCAACTTCTGTACCCCATATCTTAGCAAAACGTTGTGCTTCACGTTCTTTCTTCAGCCATACACAGTAATCGCGCCAATTATATCGAGGTTCGTACCCAAGTTCCCTCTTCGTTTTCGAAATATCTAAGATATACTGAGAGCAAAGCGGTTTCTCCGGTGCATATGTAACGGTGGACTTCTTATTCCCTTTAGCAAAGACATCAATGATAGCCCGTATTCGTTCTTCTAAGCTAGATCCCCCCGATCCAATATTGTAAATACCACCATCATGAGGCGCTATTGCGCACTTTTCTATAATCTGCAAGAAATCTTCTACATGACATGTCTCAAGCACCCGCGTTGGATCTCCCCATATCTCAATAGGCTCCGCTTTTTCCGCTTTCTCAATGAAAAACCAATCATTAATGAGAACCTTCTTTCCATCCGTAAATGTGTAATGATTAGGATGGTATTGATACACTTTCGACAGGCGAACGATAAACCGCTTTAATCCGTACTCTCGATGGTACATCTCAATCATTTCAACAGCAGCCATCTTGGCTATCACATACATTTGATGATCACCTACCAACGGCACACGCCTCTCTGCATCAGCACTAATAGGATCTTTCGTTCCAAACAAATAATGCACATCAAATAATGTTTGAGGAAAAATAATACGGTCTATATGATTCATCCGCATCCATTCCAACACATTATAGGTTCCATTAACAATGGACTGAATATATTTCTCGGCATGATAGCCCTCCATTGAAGCCGGAAGGTCGCCTGCAAAATCCGCCACCACATCCACATCCGTTGGCAAAGAAGCAAAACTACTCTTATCCGTGATATCAACCGAATAATAGGGAATACCATAATCCGCAAAGAAACCATTGTCATTTTTCCTGCGGCTGGCAGCAATCACACGCCAACCCAACTGATGGAAATGAAGTGTCACGTATGCTCCTAGATTACCAGTTGCTCCGAGAACTAATATTGTTTTCATAATGATAATTTTTTACTATCTTGATAAATCATATACCCACTGCGATCATTATTATTGATGGACACGGATATATCTTCATTATATTCTTTTTCAATAACACACGGGATGTTTTGCTTAAAATAGGGTAACAAATACTGCGTCTGTTTGGTTAAAAAATACACACCCGAATAGGCCACATTCTTGTACGGATAGTTGGTGGCGTCATATTGATCAAGAGCGATATGAATAATTTCGCTCATATAATCGCAATTCGTGGATAACGGAACCAATCGAGTAGAAATATGATCACCTCCTCCTCGTGGATTTAAGTCAATCAGATAAATACTATTGTCCTCCGTCACCTTCATTTCTATATGCGAAGCACCATTGACAAAGCCTACAGCCGTCAGAACATCCTTCGTTGCAGCGATTAGTTTTTCCCGACAATCAGCAGAAATATTTGCGGGTTGATGATGTCCCAATTCTACAAAATGAGGTGCGCCATCCGATACTTTCTCCGTAATCTGCACCACATAATGGTTAGAATGGAAAGAAAGAGACTCTACCGAATACTCCTTTCCTGCAATATATTGCTCTCCTAACACATTCTCTCCCTCATAAACATCGGCACGCATCTTTACCGCATCAAACTCATCCTTAGAATTAAGGAACCATACCCCTCGTTTACCATTCCCGTGAACAGGTTTAAGAATACATGGTGTAAATGGAATAGAAAGGGTATCCAAACTTCCGGAGAATATTAAAGGCTGCTTAATGGTAGATAGATGCTTGGTTTGTTCTCTCACCCATGCCTTATCGTGAATATGAACAATGGTTTGATACGAGTTCGTATTCAATCCCAATTGCTCTGCAACCCAACTTGCAATCTCTATCGCAAAGTCAGAAGCACTGGTGGCAACACCATCGATCCCTATCTCTTTACATTTCTCTAATATAACCTCTTTATCCGCCAAAGAGATGGGATAGAAATGATCTGCGCAATCTTTAGCAACAGCTCCTTTTTCATACGCAAAGCCATAGGTCTCTATCCCCATTTCTTTTGCTTTCAAATAAATGGGGAGTTGCCACCGACTGGCCCCCATAATAGCCAATTTTTGTTTCTTCACTGACATACTGCCCTTAAACTGAACCTTACACATTAATTGTTTCACGAACAACGAATAAGGGCTGACCTTTGACTTGATCGAAGATTCGACCGATATACAATCCCATTATCCCAAGGACAAACAATATCAAACCGCCAACGAACCAAATTGAGAAGACCGTCGTTGTATAACCACTTAATTGAATAATACCTACGAGCTTGGCAATAATATTATAAAACGCGACTAAAAGAGACAATAATGACATTGAGAAACCTACCCCAACCGCTAAACGTAAAGGTTTATTTGTTCGCGCAATAATAACCGTAAAAGCAACTTCAAACAACTTGACTATCGTATAACTACTTTTGCCTTCCCCACGCGCATCTTGCTCCACATCCATATAAGCCATCTTAAAACCCAGAGCCGATAAGATTGTCCCAAAAGCACGCGCTTTCTGCGGCACCTTATTGTATTCCGCAATTACATTCTGTTTATAAATACCAAAATTACCTATCCTCGAATCCGTTTTACTACCGCTCAACCAATCCAATGCCGCATGATATAAAACACTGGATGTGCGTTTCCACCATCCTACTTTCTTTACAATACGGCGAGTACGAACCATATCATACCCTTCCATTGCTTTTTTATATAAATCCGGAATATCCTCCGGTTTATCTTGTAGGTCACAATCCATTACAACCACCCAATCCCCTTTCGCATAACTAAGCCCGGCCGTAATGGCATAATGTTGCCCAAAATTACGCGAAAGGTCTAGCCCTTTCACACGCTTATCTTTAGCACACGCTTTCTCAATCTCTGCCCATGTATTATCAGGCGAAGCATCATTGACAAGGATAATCTCAAAATCATCGGTGATGGTGGAGACGGAAGCAATGACTCGGTTGACTAATTCTTCAACCATTCTTGCTCCTCTATACTCCGGAGAAACAACAGAAATATGCGGATTTGAAGCCATATTTGCCATATAAATAAAAAACGCTGCAAAGATACAACTTTTTTTTGACATGTGCAAATAAAAATGCTCTTTTCTGCCAAAAATGGTAAGAAACAGTGCATTTTGAATTGTCACTTATTCACGCGGATAGAGACCTCCTATCGTTTTACCTACGTTAATAAGGTGGTCAGAGATACGCTCGGAATTAGAAGCCAATTCTATATATTGCGCTCCCACAATCGCCGAACACTTACCCGCTGCCATACGCTCAATATGGCGCGTCTCCATCAAATCGTTAAGGTCATCGACCTTATCCTCATAATCGTGCGCCTGCCAATAAGCCTCGCGGTCTTGGTTCATATACGCTTTCATGGTGAGCTGATAAACGTTAAAGACAAGTTCGCGCATCTGCTCTATCTCAGCAATCGCCTCATCTGAGAAACGCTCCTTAGCATCCACTAAGATGTCCGCATATTCAGTGATGTTCTCGGCATAGTCACCAATACGCTCCAAATCGCTCACAGAGCGGATAGCATTGGTTAGATAAGTATGATCCGCCTGCGACATCTGCAAAGCATTGAGGCGAACGATATACTGCACTAACTCGTGATTGAGGAAGTCCAGATTAGCCTCCGTCTGCGTAAACGCCTCTTTCTGCTCAAAGTCCAGCGAAGTAACCATGTGTAAGGAACGATCGTAGTTCTGCATCGCCATTTGTGCCATGTGCTCAATCTCCAGTTTCACTTGTCGAACCGCAATAATAGGTGTGCGCAGCATCTTCTCATCCACAAAGTAGAAATGCGGTTTGATGCTCTCCGACTCGTTCACCAAAGGCTCCGGAATGAGACGACAAACGAAATGCACTAGCTGATCGGTCAAAGGTAAGATGATCACTACCGTCGTCACATTGAAGATGGTATGGAACATAGCCATCTGCAATTGTGGCGCATTGGGGAAGATGTGCTCGAAGATAATGCCGAAGTCCAGCCCTCCTCTCGTAACGAAGAACATGATGCTGGCGATAACCATGAACACAATCACGCCAAAGCAGTTAAAGAAGAGGTGTATCAAAGCGGTTCGTTTGGCGTTCAGTCCACTGGTCATACCGGCAATGATAGCCACTACACAAGAACCGATATTAGAACCTAAGGTGATATAGATACCTTGATTGAGGGAGATAAGTCCCGTCACAGCCATCGTAATCGCCACAGAGGTCATCACGGATGACGACTGTATAATCGCCGTAAACACGGCACCGATAAGCACTAATAAAATCGGGTTACTGATATGGGCAATAAACTGCTTGACAGAGTCTAACCGCGCAAAATCCTCCATCGAACTAGACATCATACTCAGTCCAACAAACAGCATACCGAATCCCGCAAGGATACCGCCTAACGTCTTGCCGCTATCGCGTTTAGAGAATAAAGCGAAGAATGCACCTATTCCTGCAAAAGCCGCAAAGATAGCCGTTGTACTCAACCCTCCCCCACTGCTCAATCCGAGGGCTACAATCTGTGCCGTAATCGTGGTACCGATATTAGCACCATAGATGATGGTGGCGGCTTGGGTGAGGGACATAATACCCACATTCACAAAGCCGATGACCATCACCGTTGTAGCACCTGAAGACTGAATAGCAGCGGTTCCAAGGGCTCCAATCCCTACTCCCACTAAGCGATTACGTCCGGTTTTAGCAAAAAGCGTTTTAAGACGTTCACCACTTGCTGACTCCAAGTTGGAGGACATCATCTGGCAAGCAATGAGGAAAATACCTATACCGGCAATAAGGGCTAAAATAGCAGTAGCAATTGTTATTGAGTCCATTAGAAATAAATTATGATTTACAATAAGCAGTGTGCATCTTGATAAGTGAGTTATAGAACTCGTTGAAATCAGATGTGCGCGTGTTACTATAAGTGATGGTATCCTTAGGTTCTATGCCTTGGTATTGGAAGATAGATGGGTAATTACCATACGCATAGATGATCTCCGTCAGCACATTATTGCTGTGAGAGATAACCTCTAACGTACAATAGGAAGCCACGTTGCGGAAGTTGGCAATCTGACTATAGAGCAAGCGTTCTTGGTCAAAGAGGGGGAAAGTATTGGATGTGGTATCCCAAACACCGTGGATATAAACGATACTATCACGCATTGCCACACAAACACGCACAAGCATATCACGCAGCGTTACAGCTGGATCTTTGGTATCATTGCCTTCATCATCAGTATCCGTTAAATAGCATGAGAAGAAAATCTTTCCATTACCATTCTGTACATCTTTTTCGGATATATGCGCTTGACGCAATGCCTCTTGAACCAAGTCACCCTTTTTAATACATGACACATTATTAGGACCGGCAAAAAGGGCACAAAAGACTTTATAGTCTGCAATGGTTGGACGATTCTCATAGTGTGCCAAATCATATTCATATTGCTCTTTGCGGTTTGCGTTCGTGATTGAGATATCATTTCGCTCTTGAGCACGAGAAACAAAACGAGAAATGGAAGAAATGAGCCAGATAACCGGTACTAATAAGAATAACGCGACACCTAACCAACCTGTCCAGCCTTTGTGTATTCCGAAATATCTCGCTTTCATAGGAAGAGCTGATGCTTCTTCTTCCGTCTTAGGTGGCCGACTATAATACCTTTGTCTTGGCGTGTCCCCTCTTTTTTCATAGTAGTAATAGAACAACTTATGCATCTTCTCAAAATCAGCCAACTCCTCCTCATAATCAACTTTTGCTTTTGCTTTAGCCTCTTTGATTTGTTTCTTGGTCATTTTTTTGAGATTGTATTCAGCCATACGTTGCTCTACAGTTGGCACGCGTTTGCCTTCTGTCGTGATTAAATTGCAAGCTTGAATAATAAGAATCACAATAATCCAAATAATAAAACCAACACCACCTTTCCATATTGTCCTCCACAAGGGTTGTAAATAACCGGGTTTAGACAAATAGTAAGGCTCCTCAGGAGAATGGATGTGACTTATGAAATCCTTACGAACATTTTCGTCTTCCAGATCAGCATACTTTTGGTAACTATTATCATCACCACGAACAATATGGCAAAAATCATTATAGTCTTCCAAAGCATGATCGATGTTTGAAGAGACGGTGAATTTTTTATGATCAAAAGGATTACTCATAAAGGAGTCCATTAAGTAATTGACAATATCAGAAGATGAGAAAGTAGAATCTTTATCTTGATCGTCTTGGCTTTCTTCACCATCTTGACCGTCTTCGGGTTCTGTGAGTTTGTCCAATAATATTTGTGTTTTCTCGTCGGTTATGAGCACATGTTGTTCTATTTCTACCATTTCGTCTTCCTCTTGTATCGTTTGACGAGCTTGATCCATCAATTCCGCTGGCGACATTTTGTTCGTATCTACATTGATACCCATGGAAGACATGCCTTGACGCAGAATCATCTGTAAAATCAAATACTTACGCTTGGGTTGCATCTGAACAGCCGTGTTAAGCCATTCTTCAATACGATTCATTTCTGCCTTACTGAGATTCATGACAGAACGATGGTGGAAGAGAGACAAAGCCGTGTAGTAATACACATCCGGATTGGACGGCGTAAGTCGAACGGCTTTAACCAAATATTCATCAGCTAACTCGTAATTTTTTAATCCAAGATAAGTTAATCCCATAGCGAATTGAGCATTCGCATTTTTAGGACAAGCGTTCGCCTGTTCTTGAAACTGAGCACGATAATCAGCCGCCTGAGCAGTAGTGAACCGCAAAGGGTTCACCACTGTAGGCTGAATGGCATGTTTAGTATGGCATTTACCGCACTCGGTAACGCCGGGTGCCAAGATCTTACCGCAATTTTGGCACTGATTAATGGTTAATTGAGCCATTATTTCTCTGCTTTAACGTCGTTTTTCTCTTGTACTTCTTTCACTTTCTCTTGCACCTTACCAATCGCTTTTTGGGTGGCAGCCGTAGCTACAGCCGTTACTTTCGACCAGTCATATTTGCGCTTGATAGCCATCACGGTAACGTAAGTCATGATGAAGACGGAGATGAAAGCAAAGATAATCAAGCCAATGAAGATAAGGATAGCCTTCAAAGCAATGATGATAAAGTTACCGGTATCTGCTTCGGTATGTTTGGTTCTACTACCATCGGAATAGATAGTCGTCACTTCAATATCCGGAAGCAGGCTCATCGCTAATCCTGTTCCAAGGAAGAAGGAGGCGATAGCAAAACCTACTTTTTGGATACCACCTAACACTTTTGCTTCCGTACGATGACGCGTGATGTTGTAACCATATTGGTGGCTGTAGTAGATGTATGCCGGGATAAGAATGATAACATAAACCAAGAAGAACCACATCCAAGCGGCGTGTTTATTGGCCTGTTTGGTGTCGGCTTTCTCCTCTGCGATAATCATCTTCTGATAGTCCTTAAACTTCATGTCGTTGATTTCTTCGTAGAGGTCTTCGAAATCTTTGAGTTTCTTCTCGTTCTTCTTGAGAGACTCTTTGTACGATTTCTTTAGGTCCTTATTGGTGCAAGTATCCAAACAAGCTTGATAATAAGCGATTGAAGACTGAGTTGATTTAATTCGGCTCTTTGTATTTGCTAAGCGAGCTGCCTTGTGGGCATTGGCGGACTCCAGCGATTCGCTTTGCCACTCATCGGGGCAAACAGCGTAAGCAACCGTAGTGTCTTGTTTTACCCAATTTTCAACTTGTTGCAGTTGTTTCTCCTGTACGGCAGCATCGTTCTTGGCATCGCTACGAAGCCACATGAATCCAAAGATAGAAAGGACACAGCCACCGATGAGCGACCATTGGAAAGTCCAGTGCTTCTCGCGAGACCAAGCTACGATATCACGCAGTTCGGCAAGACGCTCTTTGAAGAAACTATCGTTAGGGTCTTTAGCCGCTTTTTCGGCTTTGTCGAGAAGGGCATCCATCTCGTCGCACTCGGCTTCAGTGCAAGGATAGACATCGTCAATAAGCACGGTCTCTCCTTTTTTATCCTCTTCCGTTAAATGGCTGCTGGTGGTCATAGCAGCATCCAATAGGCTATAGGCTTCCTCGTTGGCTTGGTTATTGACTTTGGCTTCGTTCAAATCTTCTTCAGTGAAGGAAACGTAACCTTTTTCATGGGTTTGCTGATTTTTAGCAATTCGATCTTTTAAGAATGACATAGTTGTATAAATTTAGTTATTGAATATTGACTATTGAAGATTCCTTATAATAATTTTTGCGCACGCGCACGTAAGGATTCGACTTTGTCAGCAAACTGAGCAGGCGGCACTGACTCGGCATCGCGAATAAGAGCTGCCCAAGCCCGTTTGGTCTCCTCCGTCTGATGTTCTGCAGCTTGCTCCTTAAGTTCTGCCACAAAATCGCGTTGGGTAAACGTATTATTCTCCAATGTCTTCTGTTGACTATTATAGGCTGCATCGTGACGACCCATGATTGCCGCAACAATAAGCCAAAGAACAGTAAGACCTGCGAGCACAAACAAATAGATGGTATCGGCATTCTCTCCCATCTTAGGACGCAGGAAGTAGAAAGCGACGATCCAGACAACGGAAACAAGAACATAAAAGAATGTTCCCGTACCTGAAAAGAAACTAAACGCTACTGTTTGTTCTTCTGCCCATTGAATACTTAACTTGTCCCATTTGAGCCAAATAAAGAACAGAAACTCTAATGCAACAACCCACGCCATCGTCACCCAATAGACAATGGGAGGTTCAGCGGGACCTAACAAAACAAAACCAAGTACAGTGACACCTACTACAAGCAGAGGCATCAACAAAGTATAAAGCGGATTTTTCATAATCGTACGTTTTATAAGGTTAAACAGTAGGCGGAGTTGGCGGTGTAGGCGGCACAGGAGGTGTCGGTGCTGCGAACAAGCCATTCAGTTCGGGTAATGTAGAAGCAGCAGCCCATTGCGGCAGACCGGCTTTCCAAACGAGCGTAGCGGGGGTAAGTTGACCTTGTGCTACCAATTGGCTCAGTCCGTTCATATCAAAAGGACCTGCTTGTTGGTTATTGATAAACACAAACACTTGTACCGCTTGCGGCATAGGAGGAGGTGTCATCTGCGGTTGTGCATTCATAGCGCCTTGCGCCATTTGTCCCATCATACCGCCAAAAGCGCCACCCATACCGAAGCCCATTCCGATGCCCATTCCGGCACCCATCATCTGACCGGCTCCACCTTGGTTGCCGGCAGCTGTTTCCATTACGTCGAACTGACGCTCCTGTTGGTAGTTATACCCCTCGCGTTGACGTTTGCGAGCCAGAGCACGGCTCTCTAAGTCCATCGCACCGGCTTCGGTCTGTGCTTCAAGAATCTTTTGATAATTAGGATCGCTCTCAATGGGGTTAATTCCCTCTACATCGAACTTGGTAAGTTCAATACCATAGTCTTCAAGGTACTCATTGATTTCCTTCTTGGCAAAATCGGCTACCTCCAAAAGATAGTTATTCACTTCGGTGATACTCACCTTGCGCTGACTGAAGAACTTACTGAGCGTAGGTGTAACACGTTGGCTGACCGCAGAGGAGAACTCTTTGGCAAAATCGTCCAACCAAATCTCGTGCTCAGTACCGCTATACTCACGAATGAAAGCGATAGCATTGGTAATACGAAACTCGTAACTGCCGTAGGCACCCACTTTAAGGGTGATACCCTCATCAGATAAGGTATAATCACGAATCGTGAGACCTACGCCCCAACCGGCATCATCACCGGCAAAACGTTGACGTTTGGTGCTAACGCAGAAAAGTGTCGTCTTAAAAGCAGATCCCCCACCAAAGGGAATGTTCATAATCTTTTCGAGGAAAGGAACATTATTGGTGGTTAGCGTGTGACTACCCGGAAGGAAAGTGTCGGAATACATTCCTTCGGACATAAATACCATTTGTTGTCCCTCTTGTACTGTTACTTTCGCACAAGTGCTCAGGTTATCGTAAGGATAACGTTGAAGCAGACAACCTTTCTCCAGATTGACAAAGACATTGTCAATGAATCCGGTTCGTTCAGTGCCTTGACCATCAAAGGTCTGCCCGTCTGTACGGGGCTTGTTGAAGTTAAAGAGTCCCATAGAGCATCAGAATTAGTGAATGATGAATTGATGAATGATGTATTGATGAGTTAGAAGTTTGCTTTGCTAATCTCGAAGTAAGCTTGTGGATGAGCGCAAACGGGGCATTCTTGAGGAGCCTCAGTACCCACTACGATGTGACCGCAGTTACGGCATTCCCAAACTTTGACTTCGCTCTTCTTAAAGACTTCCTTCATCTCAATGTTCTTGAGTAAAGTGCGATAGCGCTCTTCGTGACGTTTCTCGATAGCTGCTACACCGCGGAAACGCTCTGCCAGTTCGGTAAAGCCCTCTTTCTCTGCGGTCTCAGCGAAACCTTTGTACATGTCCGTCCACTCGTAGTTCTCGCCATCAGCAGCGGCTTCGAGGTTCTCAATGGTACCCGAAACGGAACCACCGTTAAGCTCTTTGAACCATAGTTTGGCGTGCTCTTTCTCGTTATTTGCTGTTTCCTCAAAGATAGCAGCGATTTGTTCAAAACCGTCCTTTTTCGCTTTCGATGCAAAATAGGTGTACTTGTTACGAGCCATCGACTCACCTGCAAAAGCAGTCTCCAGGTTTTTCTCGGTCTGGGTGCCGGCATACTTGTTAGCCATAGTAATTATAATTTATGAATTTGTAATTTGAATTATGAATTTTTGTTTTCGGCTGCAAAGGTACGACTTTTTCTTGACATATGCAAATTTATTTGTGATTTTTGTGAAGTTACCTGCATTGGAAAGTCGCCTTATCAAAATAATCCATTCTAATCAATTTATCACTCAACTCATACGAATTCGGAGAGATAGAACGCACACGTGTGTTATCTAATAGGTCTATTCCAAACCCTTTCCAAAAATAATCTCTTTGATCTATAGCGTGCAAAATCGTAGGAAAGATATCACACTGATACACTGTATCCGTAATAGTCGTAGAAGAAATATTGGGGCTCTTGATAAATAACGGAATACGGAACCACTTATACAGCATTAGGTGATCAGCCGTAATAACAATAGTAGCATCTTTCATGTGCGGTAACGAGTCTAAGTGATTCATAAAATGCTCTATACACTGATCCGTATGACGCAAACATTGATAATAAGCAGCATCATCCTCTAACAAGGTATCGCTTAAGGTCATTGTTGGTTGTTCTGCATGGTAAGGAATATGGGTTGAGATAGTTAAGATGAGCATACAAGTGGGTTGCGTTAACGTATCGCAAATCTGTTGCGCCCGGTCAAAGATATCTTCGTCATGGTACCACCCTTTTTCTTCCAAATTAGGTTCAATAAGCTTACGATATCCATACGAAGTCGTCACTACCGATTGATTCCATATTTGAGGGGAAGGATTGATAAGAAAACTCTGAGGATAGAAATGCGCAAAGTTAGGATACGTATTTGCTCCAAATTCGATACACGTCACCCCATCGGTTAAAGGTAGCAGTCCTGTCTGCGTAATCAGTTGTCCATCTCCCGACTGTCCATACCGAACTTGAGTGTGCATCGTAGGAGCAAATAATACATGAGGCTGCTTGCTCAATTTAGTCAAATACGGAGCTACCACGTTACCAAATATATCTGTATATTCCATTCCCTCGGTAGTGAGACTTTCCACCAAAATAAATATAAGATGCTTAGAAGGTTGATGTTCTTGATACGGAGTTTGAATTAAACTATCCACCATGGCTTGCTCTGTGGGCGTTAATTCACACTTCATCGTTGTCATCTTGGCGGTCAAGAAATCATATAAACAACGCACTAAATGGCTATAAATAGAATGATTATGAACATAAACATTGTATCTGAAATCAACCCAAACCAAAGCATCCGCTGCTCCGGTAGTTCTAAAAGGATGAAACAACGACAAAGAGAATTCAGCAGGTTGCTCCGTCGTTTTTTTGTAGTAGTTATAACGACAGGTCACTGCTGCTATATCCCACACCAAAAATCCTATCCCAATAACAATCGCCTCCCTCCAACGAGGAGATACCCTATTTCGCCTGTAAGCTAAAAAAAGAATTGGAACATAAAGTAATGTAGAAAACAAGAGAATATATACGGGTGCATCTATCAACGCAAAAATGCTACTCTCAAATCCCCTTAAATTACCGGCAATGCGAATCACTTGCCAAGTGATAAAAAGTCCATTCACCTTAAAGTATATTAGGTTACAAAGTAACCCAAACTTACTAACCAAAAGGATAATCGCAGGCAACCAACTACGGCGAAACCAAAGGACAACGGAGGCTAACAACCATGTGCTCACCAACTTAGAAAACACATTTCCCCACCATCCGTTAACTAAAAAAGCGACACCTATAGCCTGAGCACCTGTCGCCGTCAAAAAGTCAAAGTATAGAGCTTCGGCTGTGAGCACTATGGTCAAAACAACAAAAGCAAGATATTTTCTTTTCATAATTTAGCAGAAGTCCATTACATCTTGTTTGCTAATCTCAGAACCGGAAAGGATAATGAGGCGCTCAACCACATTTCTCAATTCGCGGATGTTTCCACGCCATTTACGCGACTGTAACAACGCGATAGCGTCTTTCGTAAATGTCTTAACGGTAATACGCTGCTCCTCACAAATCTGCTGAGCAAAATACGCCACTAATGCCGGTATATCTTCCTTCCGCTCCTCCAACGAGGGCACATGGATAGGAATGACATTCAAACGATGATATAAGTCCTCACGGAAGTTTCCCTCCTCTATCTCTTTGCGCAAATCCTTATTTGTGGCAGCCAGAACACGCACATCCACCTTAATCGTCTTATCAGCCCCCACCCGCGTGATCTCGTTCTCTTGCAAAGCGCGTAGCACCTTCGCTTGTGCCGCTAGACTGAGATCACCTATCTCGTCTAAAAACAGCGTTCCGCCATCAGCCTGTTCAAACTTCCCTGCCCTATCCTTGACTGCTCCCGTGAACGAACCTTTCATGTGACCGAAGAGTTCACTCTCTATCAGTTCCGAAGGGATAGCAGCACAGTTCACCTCAACCATAGGCTTATCGTTGCGATTACTCTGCTCGTGAATAAGATGGGCCACGATCTCCTTACCCGTACCATTATCACCGGTGATGAGAACACGCGCATCCGTGGGCGCGACCTTATCTATTAACTCGCGTATATGCGCGCAAGCGTCCGAATCCCCCACCATCCGGTTACGACCGGCCACTTTCTTGCGGAGCGAACGGACTTGTTCCTTCGTCTCGCCAAGTTCTTGTTTCAACGATTGATGGTCAATAGCATTCTTCGTGGTGACGAGAAGGCGATTGAGGTCAAGCGGTTTCTCAATGAAATCCCACGCGCCTTTCTTAATCGCTTCGACGGCGGTCTCGATGTTTCCGTGACCGGAGATGAGAACGATAGGTGCTTTGACCTTGTCGTGCAGTTCTTGCAAGAGGTCAAGACCATCCTTATTGGGCATCTTGACATCCGAAAAAATAAGGTCGTAGTCCTCTGCCAAAGCCTTGTTAATCCCTTGCTGACCATCTTCAGCAACTTGCACTTCGTAACCTTCAAACTCTAAAATCTCTTTGAACGTATTGCGAATAGCTCGCTCGTCATCAACTACTAAAATTTTAGCCATAATCTCGAAAATTTGTGCAAAGATACGATTTTTTTTGCGTATATCAAAAAAAAGTTGTAATTTTGCAGTGATTTTTTATAAAATAAGGAATAAGACAAAGGAAAAAGGTCATTTTTTACGTGATTTTAGAGGAATTACACATATTAAACTTCAAGAATATCCGCGAGGCGGAACTGACATTTGCGGAAAAACTCAACTGCTTTGTCGGACTCAACGGACAAGGCAAAACGAACCTACTCGACGCAATCTACCTACTCTCGTTCACGAAGTCCGCGTTCGTACCGAACGATAGCCAGGCGATTATGCACGGGGAGGAGCTGAGTTTTGTAAGGGGAACATATGGAATAGTGGAAAGTGAGAGTGAAAGTGAGAGTGAAAGTGAGAGTGAGTTGGAGATTACGTGTGGGTTGAAACGAGGGGTGAAGAAACAGTTCAGACGAGGGACGAAGGATTACAAACGCCTACTCGACCATATAGGACTGATTCCACTCGTGATGATCAGCCCCGAAGATAACGAACTCATTGCCGAAGGCAGCGACGAACGGCGACGTTTCCTTGACGTAGTCATTGCCCAATACAACAAATCCTATTTAGAAAACCTCACACGGTATAACGCACTACTCAAGCAGCGGAATGCGGTACTGAAGGGGCTGGGAAGTGAAAGTGAAAGTGAAAGTGAAAGTGGGTTGTTGGAGGTGTTGGAGATACAGATGGCGCCGTTGGCACAGGCAATCTATGAGGAGCGAACACGGTTTGTGACGGAGTTTATTCCGGTCTTCCAATCAATATACAACGAGTTAGCCGAAGGGCAAGAACAGGTCAGCCTGCGCTATGTCAGTCAGTTACAGAACCGCGACTTGATGCAAGCCTATAAGCAAACAAGACAGCGCGACCTGATCTTAGGATGGACGAGTCAAGGGATACACAAAGACGAGTTGGAGATGTTATTAGACGGTTATCCCCTCAAACGCGTGGGCAGTCAAGGACAACAAAAAACGTACCTTCTCGCTATGAAACTGGCACAAGCCATTCACCTTGGCAAACCTATCCTATTGCTCGACGATATCTTTGATAAACTTGATAGCGAGCGTGTACAACGAATCATTCAACTCGTGAACAGCGACCGGTTTGGTCAGATCTTCATCACCGATACCGACCGCCAACACTTGACGGATATCCTGCGTCCTAACGAACAGGCATTTATTTTTCACGTTCAGAATGGGGAGATTAAAAAGATATAACTTTTTGTTGCTTTGCTGTTTCTTGGCAGCGACTATGACGGCAGCCGACCGCGTGAAAGCGACGTGGATAGCTTCGGTGGCGAATATCGACTGGCCTCGCGCAAACACGATAGGCAATACAGCACAGCAAAAGCAAGACCTTATCAATCTTATTGATAGTTTAGAGGCAGTGGGGATTAACACGATTATCTTTCAAGTGCGCCCGACTGCGGATGCCTTCTATGCTTCGACGATAGAGCCCGTCAGTCATTGGCTGACGGGTAAGCAAGGCGAATGGAGCGAAGCGGAGTCTTGGGATCCCCTTGCGGTAGCTATCGAACAAGCCCACAAACGGCACATAGCCTTGCACGCGTGGCTCAATCCGTATCGCGTGAATATAGGGTCGATAGCGATAGAGGACTTGGACGAGGCACACCCGATGCGACTTCATCCGGAGTGGTTTTGGAAATACGGGACTCAGTGGTATTTTGACCCGGCACAAGAGGTGACACGTACTTGGCTATGCGACGTGGTGAGGGATATTATCGCGCACTACGACGTAGATGGCATTCATATGGACGACTATTTTTATCCCTACCCCATCAAAGGTCAAACACTACCCGACCAAGCGCGGTTTGAGGCAGACCCAAGAGGATTTGAGGACATAGGCGATTGGCGGCGAGATAATGTGAATAAGACGATACAAGCGGTGAGTGAAACGATACGGGAGATGAGCGAGGATATCGTGTTTGGTATATCACCGTTTGGGATATATAAGACGAACTATGAGCAACTTTACGCGGATATCGTGCTATGGGCAAAAGAAGGCTGGATAGACTACGTGGCTCCGCAGATTTATTGGGCGATAGACAGCACAGCTGCCACGGATTATGCGACTTTAGCGCGTTGGTGGGCAGAGGCTATTCCTGAGACATGCGACTTATACACCGGTCACGCGATGTACAGGATGGGACAAGGAAAGCATTGGAATACGGGTGACGAGATTGTGAGGCAGAACGTGGTTAATCAAGGGATAGAGGCGATTGATGGGGAGTGTTATTACTCAGCGAAATTTGTTTTGAAGCAGCCAAATGCGCTATTGACTAAACAAAATAGCAAAATTATTTGCTCATGTGAAAAAAAATGTGTAACTTTGCGACCTGAATTGAGAAAGTGAAAGTGAAAGTGAGAGTGAAAGTGAATAATAAACAATAAACAAATAAAACAATTACAATTATGATTTATTCTAAGGAAGTACAGAACATGTGTTCCGTGGCGAAGGGTCCTCATCATGGACCGGCACCTATTCCCGAAGAGGGCAAATGGGTGAAAGCCAAAGAGATCAAAGACATCTCGGGAATGACACACGGTATCGGTTGGTGCGCTCCTCAACAAGGTGCGTGCAAACTGAGTTTGAACGTTAAGGATGGTATCATCGAAGAAGCATTGGTGGAGACCATCGGTTGCTCGGGTATGACCCACAGTGCAGCTATGGCTGCTGAGATCCTGCCGGGTAAGACCTTATTAGAGGCTCTGAACACCGACCTTGTTTGTGACGCTATCAACACGGCTATGCGCGAGCTGTTCTTACAGATCGTTTACGGTCGTACCCAATCTGCCTTCTCGGAGGGCGGATTGACGATTGGTGCCGGTTTGGAAGACCTCGGTAAAGGTTTAGTTTCTCAAGTAGGTACCCTCTATTCCACGAAAGTGAAGGGTCCCCGTTACCTCCAACTCACGGAAGGTTATATCACGAAAGAATTCCTCGATGAGGACGGCGAGATCTGCGGTTACGAATACGTTCACATGGGTAAGTTCATGGACGCTATCAAGAAAGGCGTTGCCGCTGACGAGGCATTGAAACAAGTAACCGGAACTTACGGTCGCACGACCAAAGAGCAAGGTGCAGTTAAATCTATTGACCCAAGAAAGGAGTAATTATGATTCGTCCCGTACAATTTGAGTCGCAAGACCGCCGCGAGAAACAGATTCTCGCCGCACTGAATGCCAATGGCATCAAGAGTATTGAAGAAGCCAACCAGATTTGCGAGCAATATGGTTTGGATCCGTATATCACCTGCGAAGAGACGCAACGTATCTGCTTTGAGAACGCCAAATGGGCTTACGTAGTAGGTTCGGCTATTGCTCTGAAGAAAGGTTGCAAGAACGCTGCTGACGCTGCCGAAGCTATCGGTATTGGTCTGCAAGCTTTCTGTATCCCGGGTTCTGTAGCTGATGACCGCAAAGTCGGTATCGGTCACGGCAACTTAGCTGCTCGTCTGCTTCGTGAAGAGACCGAGTGCTTCGCTTTCTTAGCCGGTCACGAAAGTTTCGCTGCTGCTGAAGGCGCTATTAAGATTGCCGAGATGGCGAATAAGGTTCGCCAAAAACCGCTTCGTATCATCCTCGATGGTCTGGGCAAAGACGCAGCGATGATTATCAGCCGTATCAACGGTTTCACCTACGTACAAACGGAGTTTGACTATTTCACCGGCAAGCTGAACGTGGTTAAGACGAAGGCTTATAGCAATGGTCCTCGCGCGAAAGTGAACTGCTATGGCGCAGACGATGTTCGCGAAGGTGTAGCTATCCTGTGGCACGAGAACGTAGATGTTTCGATTACAGGAAACTCTACCAACCCTACCCGCTTCCAACACCCCGTTGCTGGTACGTATAAGAAAGAACGTATCTTAGCAGGCAAGCCTTACTTCAGTGTGGCTTCCGGTGGCGGTACAGGCCGTACGTTACACCCCGATAACATGGCAGCCGGTCCTGCTTCTTATGGTATGACCGACACGATGGGTCGTATGCACAGTGACGCTCAGTTCGCAGGTTCAAGTTCCGTTCCTGCACACGTAGAGATGATGGGCTTCCTCGGTATCGGTAATAACCCGATGGTAGGTTGCACCGTTGCTTGCGCTGTAAACGTAGCTTTGGCACTTAATAAGTAAAATCGTATAAACAATTAAAAATAACTCTCAACTTGTAGGTTGAGAGTTATTTTTTTACCTTAAGATGAGGGCTGAGCGGTTATCTCACGTACTGCGTGTAGAGAGGATAATACTCATCAAGGATCTCCGTCTGATGGTTGCGCTCGGCGAGTTGCAAGGCATAACCAAAAATAGCCGACTGATGACCCAACGTAGAAGATACTGCCTTACGCGTGAACTTATCTAAGGACTCACCCCACACTAAGTATTCCACACAGTTATCCGACAAGGCACGAATAATCTCATTCGCTTTTGCAGTATCCTCCGGTGTTCCTAAACCGTAATAGATTTGTGCATAGCCACAAGAGGTATAGTCTGTCGAAGCGTACGGGATATTATAAGCAGGCAGGACTTTCAGCGAGTAATCCAATACCTCACGCGCTTTGTCACGCTGTCTCTCGTTATACAAAGCTTGCGCTAACTCAAGGAACATCATTCGATGGGTGTGGCACATCCGATGGAGGTTCTCGTCGATATACACGCCCGGGTAGTCCATGTTTCCGAAGCGGAACTTATGCATCATATTATCGTACATAACCTCTGTATTGACGCGCGGTTGACCATCCTTACTACGAGTAGGGGTAATACGATACGCCAGACCTGTCATCTCAAAATATGGTTTGAGACCAAGGTAATACGAATCGCCACAAGAGACAGCGAAATAATAGGGTCGTTTCCAGTTGTTTTGTTCGAGCATCTCCATGATCATCATCTCCGAGCGCGTGTAGTAGGACTTAGAAGCCAACGGAATCTGTTCGCCATTAGGTCCATCAAAATAGAGTGACTTGGAAGGGATATAACTATCTCCGTCCATCTTCGTGCGCGGGTTATCCGAACGGACAAACTCGAAAGCCGTTTCTACGGACAGCGGCGAATCGATACGCGCATTAACACGCACGATCTCGTTCTTGCTTTCCATATAGTCTTTATACTCCCACGTGATGGGCAGTGCTTCAGACTCGTAATAAGGACGTTTCATTTGAGCGATATACCAATCTGTTTGGAGGTAGGAGAGGTTGCAGACGCGCAGGTCGGTGCCTTCGCCTTCTACTTCTTGGTTGTACCAGAGGGGGAAGGTGTCGTTATCGCCATTAGTAAAGATGACTCCCTGTGTCTCGCAAGAACGTAAGTAGTTTGCTCCAAAGTCTCGGCACGAGTATCGAGGCGAACGGTCGTGGTCGTCCCAGTTCTGCTGAGCCATCAAGGCGGGGACACCTAATGACGCAATTACGATTAAAATCGTGATTGCTAATTGAACGCCCTGCGGGCTATTGACTATTGAAGATTGACTATTGACTATTGAAGATTGATTTTTGGAGAGAGGTTTGGTGAGCCAATCGATGAGGGCGATCACGCCGAGACCGATCCAGATACAGAAGGCGTAGAAGCTTCCCGCGTACGCGTAGTCGCGTTCGCGCGGCTGATAAGGTGTCTGGTTGAGGTAGATGACGATAGCCAGTCCGGTAAGGAAGAAGAGCAGAAAGACGATTGTGAACGAGCGCCAGCCTTCTTTCTTTCCATCCACACGCTGACGCACTTGCCAGAGGATACCGATGATACCGAGCAGGAGCGGGAGCATATAATAGACATTATGTCCTTTGTTTTCTTTGAGGATAGTAGGCAGTTTGGATTGGTCGCCGAGACGTAGGTTATCAATAAATGGGATACCGGATATCCATTGTCCTTTGGTGAGGTCGCCATAGGACTGTAGGTCGTTTTGTCGGCCGGCGAAGTTCCACATAAAGTACCGCCAGTACATGAAATGCACTTGGTAGGAGAAGAAGAACCTGAGGTTCTCGATGAACGTAGGACAATAGTCGGACTTCTTCTGTCCGCAGTCTTCGTAGCGCACCTTACGTCCTTTGACTTGTGCCCACTCCTTGTAGGCGTTAACGTGGTCGCCGGAGGAGGAGTACATACGCGGGAAGATGGTGCAGAAGTTCTTGTTATAAATCCAAGAGATTTTATAGCCGGTGAGAACGTACTTGTCTTTCTGTCCCTCTACCTTAGGAGCAGGAGCATACTGGGCGTGACCCGTTTTCTGTACGGGAACGCAGTAGTTGCCTTCGACCTTACGCTCTACGGGTGCGTTATAATACTGGCCA
Organism: Paludibacteraceae bacterium; assembly: GCA_045627765.1. Classification (GTDB taxonomy): domain Bacteria; phylum Bacteroidota; class Bacteroidia; order Bacteroidales; family Paludibacteraceae; genus Colicola. Next base: position 27,295 of record JAZQOG010000064.1, read on the forward strand.
TAGAGGAGCGGACGGTCGCCATACTGTTGGCGGTTGAGGTAGGACTTAAGAGCAAAGACGTTATCGGGGCTGTTCTGGTCCATCGGTGTGTCGGCATTCGAACGAATGACGATAGCGGCATAGGAACCATAACCGATGAGGATAACCGTGACCATGAGGATAGCGTTATGAATCCAGCGCAGTTTCTCGGTGTAGTGCTCTTGGAGTTTGCGGTAGGTATAGACGATACCCCACCCTAACAGGCCGAGGGTCAAGATGAGATAGACATATAGACCGGTATTAAACGGACAGCCGAGGGCATTGACGAAGAAGAGTTCGAACCAGCCTGCCACGGTGGGTACTCCCGGGATGATACCGTAGAGGATAGCCGCCAGGATAAGGCAGGAGATGATGAAAGCGGTGATGACACCCTTCCACGAGAACGTATAGCGTCGGAAGTAATAGACGAGCACGATAGCGGGGATCGTCAATAGGTTCAGCAGGTGGACACCGATACTGAGGCCCATGAGGTACATGATAGCTATCAGCCAACGGTCGGAGCCGGGTTCGTCCGCCTGTTCGTCCCACTTCAAGATCAACCAGAACACGACGGCGGTAAACAGAGATGAAGAGGCATAGACCTCTCCCTCGACGGCCGAGAACCAGAAGGTGTCGGAGAACGTATAGGCGAGTGCGCCTACGGCGCCGGCACCGAGAATCCCGATTAAGGATTGAAGATTGAGGACTGAGGATTGAGGACTAAGGAGTTTTTTGGCGAGGGCGGTGATGGTCCAGAAAAGGAAGAGGATCGTGAACGCCGAAGCCAGTGCCGAAAGGGCATTGACGCAGATAGCCACGTGAGCAGGGTCAGAGGCAAAGAGCGAGAAGAAGTGTCCCATCATCATAAAGAACGGTGCTCCGGGCGGGTGGCCTACATCAAACTTATATGCACTGGATATGAACTCGCCGCAATCCCAGAAAGAGGCGGTGGGTTCCATCGTTAACAGGTAGGTAGCGGCGGCGATGGCAAAAACCACCCAACCGCATACGTTGTCCCAAAAATTGAACTTTTTTACCATAATTTCACGAATTTTGCTGCAAAATTACATTTTTTTTTGCACATATCCAAATTTTTTTGTAATTTTGCGTGCTATTTTGGAAATTATTAGAACAAAAATACATTTATGGAACTAAATGACAGAATTATTGCGGTGATTGGACTCGGATATGTCGGGTTACCGCTCGCCATTGAGTATGGCAAGAAGTACAGAGTTATCGGTTTTGATGTTAACCAAGCTCGTGTAGCCGAATTG
>JAZQOG010000065.1:0-13002 GCA_045627765.1 Paludibacteraceae bacterium
TGGTCGCAGCACTCGCATTTGGTTGGATTTGATTTTCAAACGCTCGCTCAAAAAGTGTGTTGATTGGAGTAAGATAAACAAAAATGATTATCTCCAAGCGATGACATTGAGCGTGGCTGATTCTTCTCGTATTAAGGCACTTCTTGCCGGTGCTCTCACCGATGACATCACTAGCCGCGAGATGTTTATGAAAGGAATTGACTATTCATACTATTACGAGCAAGAAAACTAAGCATTACCATTCTACAACGAACTTACGACTAAAAATTAAACAACAAACGATAAGAGAAATTTACAGGCGCAAAAAACATAACGTATGGATACATCTAAATACATAGGAGAAACTACGGAATATGACAAGAAGCAAGAAGTTGAACGTCATAAGGTAAAAAGTTGGTTGAAAAGTGTGAGCGCTTTTGCAAATGGCAATGGTGGGACACTATTATTCGGTATTGCCGACGATGATAAGGTAGTAGGATTATCTGATGCTAAATCCGATGCAGAGTTTGTTAGTCAAAAAATAAAAGAACGTATAGATCCTATCCCTCAAATAACAATCACTATAGAGCATGAAGAGGGAAAGGACTTGCTTCTTCTCCACGTTCAAGGAGGAAACGATACTCCCTACTATTACATAGGAGATGGTGTTATGGAAACGTTCGTTCGTATTGGGAACGAGTCCGTTGTTGCTGAATCAACAGACCACAAACGATTAGTGCTAAAGGGGAGTAATGCTTCTTTTGACGCGCGTCCAACGGAAGAGGCTTTTGTTAACCACGCCTTTACCAAAATGTGCAGTCGATATTACGCATGGAACGGAATCAGTTTTGACAGTAAATTATATCTTTCTTTTGGTTTGATGGGTGCAAATGGGATGTTGACCAATGCAGGATTATTGATGTCTGATGAATGTCCGATACGACAGAGTCGAGTATTTTGCACTCGTTGGAATGGTAACACGAAAGCCGGTGGTAATGTTGACGCTTTGGATAGCCAAGAGATTTCCGGTGGGATAGTTACTTTGTTGGAGGAGACGATGGCATTCATTCGGAGGAACAATCGCACGATGTGGTATAAAGAACCCATGCAGCGCGTAGAAGTGCCTGAATACATTGAGCGTAGTGTAATGGAAGCGGTTGTTAACGCATTAGCGCACCGTGATTATCTTATCCAAGGCAGTGAAGTGCATGTGGATATGTACAATGATCGTCTTGTTATCTATTCCCCGGGTTCCATGCCGGAAGGACGCATTATTCAAGAGATGAATATAGAGGACATCCCATCGGTTCGACGTAACCCTGTTTTAGCGGATATTTTGTCTCAATTAGGATATATGGAACGTAAAGGTTCCGGTTTGGGCAAGATAGTAAATCCGATTAAGGGATTATCCTATTTCACAGAGGGGATGTTGCCTCAATTCTTTTCTGATAGGGCACAGTTTACCATCACTTTCCCCAATATTCTTTTAGCATGGCAACAAAATCATCCTAAGGTAGATATTTATTCTATGGATGACAATGATACTCAAGGTGTCCCTCAAGGTGTCCCTCAAGGTGTCCCCCAAGGTGTCCCTCTAGGGGATAAACTAAAAGAGTGGATAAAAGAACAGTTGATGAAGAATCCGAAAATTACTGCGGAAGATCTTGGTAAAATGGCAGGAGTTGCATCCAAGACTATTAAACGCCACATCGCTAAGATGCCTTATGTCCAATATATAGGTAGCGGGTATAGTGGTCATTGGGAAATAATCGATAATAACTAACTAAAAATATAAACAATTATGCGTAAACTATTATTTATTTTGGCAGCGATGTTGCTAAGTAGCATCGGACTGCACGCAGGAAACACAATTACCTACAAGGCTTCGGACAAATTGGAGACCTATAAATTGATTGAAGGCTCCACTACTTTTGGTCCTGCAATCACGAGTCACGAGTTCTTCATTGGCCAAGGTACGATTACTTGTGCCGGAGAGATTACAACGATTGGAAGGGGTGCTTTCGTGAATTGCACCGGTTTGACCCAAATAGTGATTCCCTCTTCTGTCACAACAATTGAAGAAGATGCATTTGATAACAGTGGTTTGACCTCCGTCGTTATTCCCTCTTCCGTCACAACGATTGAAGAGAGTGCTTTCCGTATGTGCAGCAGTTTGGCATGGGTCGTCATTCCTTCTTCTGTCAAAAAAATTGAAACGCAAGTTTTTGAAGATTGCAGCAGTTTGATATCGGTTACGGTCAATTGGACAGATGCGCAGTCAATAGTTCCCATTAACAACTATGTGTTTAAGAACATTGCCAATAAAAAAGGTCCCATAGGGGCAACACTATATGTGCCGGCAGGTACGGTTGACCTTTATAAACAAGCCGATGTATGGAAGGAGTTTGGAGGTATAACAGCCCCCAGCAATGAGATGATTACCTATACTGCTTCGGCGCAATTGGTGGACTCTTATTTGATTGAAGGCTCCACTACTTTTGGTCCTGCTATCACAAGTCACACATTCTCCAATGGCAAAGGTGCGATTATTTGTGCAGGAGAGATAACCCAGATTGGATATAGTGCTTTCGCTTATTGCAGTGGTTTGACCTCGATAATAATTCCCAATTCCGTCACGAAGATAGCAGAGGCCGCTTTTAATATGTGTAGCGGATTAAAATCTGTATCTATTCCCAATTCTGTCACAACGATAGGAGGTGGTGCTTTCGCTTATTGCAGTGATTTGGCCTCGATAGAGATTCCCAATTCTGTTACAACGATTGAAGAACTAACTTTCGCTGACTGTAACAGTTTGACCACGGTGAATATTCCCAATTCTGTCACAATGATAGGAACGGGTGCTTTCCTTAAGTGCAGCAGTTTGATATCCGTCACTATCCCTGCTTCGGTAAAGCAGATAGGCTCTATGGCATTCCAAGAGTGTTCGAACTTAAAGGAGGTTATTATTCCATCTTCTTCCAGCCTGACATCCATTGGAAAAAAAGCATTTTACAACAGCGGTTTGACCTCTATAACAATTCCTAAATCCGTCACAACGATTGAAGAGGATGCTTTCAATGCTTGCAGCGGATTGACGAAAACCAACTATACTGGCACTGTTGCTGATTGGTGTAAAATTAAATTTGCTGATTATACTGCCAATCCGACACTATATAGTCACAATCTCTTTATTAATAATGTAGAAATAAAAAATTTGGTTATTCCCCAAAATGTTACAACAATAGAAGATAATGCCTTTTATAGTTGCAGCGGTTTTAATTCGGTAACGATTGGCGATTCCGTCATAAAAATCGGAGAACGAGCTTTTTGGGGTTGCAGTGGGGTAGAATCCCTCACTATCCCCGCTTCGGTCAAGGAAATCGGTTTTATAGCGTTTAAGAACTGCACCAAACTGAATTCATTGGAATTTGCCAAACGTGAACGAACCAACCCTATCAATATAGATACATACGCTTTTGAGAACACAGCACAGACCTCGGTTGTTATTCCGGATTGGATGAAGGAGATTCCAAAAGGTTTATTCTACAAGAACTCACAACTGGAAGCCATCTATCTGCACACTTCCGTTGAGAATATCAATTATCAGTCCTTTGGAGAATGTAAAAACTTAAAATATATCTTCAGTGTGTCGCAAACGCCACCCGTATTGGCTGAAGGGGCATTTGAAGGCCATGATAAGGATGCCAACGTTATCGTATATGTTCCGAGTCATGATGCTAAAGTCGCATATCAGAATAGTGATTGGAATAAATACTTTATTAAATTTGTCACGGATATTGAATACCGAATCATCTCTACCTCCGACAAGACGGCGGAAGTAGTCAGTGCCATTCCTTTCGAAGGAACGGTCTCTATTCCGGGAACGACCATCCTGGATGGGACATACTACAATGTTATAGGTATTGGGAATGGTACTTTTGGGTATAACGATTCGTTGACGTCGATCTCGCTGTCGCCGACCTTACAGTATATTGGAAACGGTGCGTTTAATTACTGCACAAAACTCAAAAAAGTTCAGTTGCCGGAGGATCTGCAAACCATCGGCGATAAAGCCTTTTATCACACCGCTTTGGACTCCATCGTTATTCCCGAAGGAGTACAATCTCTCGGTAAGGAAGCCTTTTCCTTCAGTATATTAAAATATGTAAGTTTGCCTACCGGACTGAAAAATATCCCGGATGAATGTTTCTACCGTTGCCCCTTGGGAACGGAGATTGTTGTGCCGGAAGGGGTTGACACAATAGGTACTCGCGGTTTTGCATACTTTGGGAACCTGGTCTCTATGGACACACTCATTACCTTACCATCAACCCTTAAGGGAATAAAGGACTCCGCATTTCAAAATCGCAATGGACTGAAGGAGGTGATATGTCTTGCTCCAACTCCGCCAACTGTAGGAGTAAACGTTTTCACCAACACAGATACCGCCATCGTCTATGTACCCAACCGCGATGTGCTGAGAACATACAGAGATAGTAGTTTGTGGAAAAACTATAAATTCAAGTTCGATGACCTAATGGCAAAGACGAACAAGGCATACCTCTATGAGGTAGCCGGTAATAACAAAGAGGCGCAAGGAATAGCTCAGCAATATTGCGACTCCATCGACAAGGCCACTACCGCGGCGCAGGTAGAATTCTTTACCAACAAGGCGCTTGCCCTGATAGATCCATATACGCTCAACGATTACAAGGGAAGGTTGGCTGATACATTAGAGTCTATTGCCAACACTTGTCCCGATTCCGCTGCCAAGCCTATAGCCTTAGAAATTGCCGCAGAATATAGGAATAAGATAATGCTTGCCATTTTCCGCCAAGACGCAGAGAAGATTTTTGCTGAGGGACTTGCTAAAATAAATGAGGTCTTTGAGTTGGTTGAACTCAAGAAAACCTGCTGCAACAACCTAAGGATTTCTGCACGAGGTTTAGGCAGCAAAGAAATAGAAACGATAGCTGAAGACTTTTGCAAACAAATAAACAATGCTATCACCAAAGAGGAGGTAAATAAGATTTACAAAGAAGGGTCGCAGGTAATAGCAATGTACACCTATATACAATGCTACTGGTCAGGTTCCCCTGATGACGGCTGTCAGACAACAAAGGGATACTATGATAAAGTAGATAATTAACATACGATGAACAAAGAACAAAGACTATTATGAGAACAATGAAATATATCGGTTTATGCGCGGCATGTATGATGTCGCTGTTAATGGTTAGTGTTCCTGCAGGAGCGACAGGTAACGACTGGTTTGAAAAACAAGATAATTTCTATGCTTACTATGACGGTATGGGAAATGTCTATTTAGATTTGCTCGTTTGGACATACGGAAGTGGGCACAACCACTGGGCAGGTACTACATCTAAGGGGACCTATATAGAGTATACCACCAGCACAGCCACTAAACTGGACACTGTGAAAAACTGGACTAAGTTATTTACTTATCATGGTGACAATGTCAAAAACAAAAGTGAGGAAAAGACTGCTACCGGTGCCGTATGGATCAAACCTGAGCGCAAAGATAAGGGATCGCTGACGGTGCTCAATTGTATTTCCGGACTAGACATGATGGTGGATATGAACAGCCAAAAAGATCAGGAATTCTCCCTGCCGCACAACTATGATGAGCGCCGTTCGGTTTCCGTATACCTGAAATGGAGTATTCCACAAGGTTTAGAGGATTCGACACTCAGTATCAGACTCCACCTGTGCGATGAACGCACAGACAATCACTGGAACTATGAGTATATCCTATTGACGAGGCAGAAAATAGAAAAAGGAGAAGCTCCAACGCTGAGTGAGCCGGTCCTTTATCAAGGAGGGACAAACAAGGATGCAGGTAAGATAATGGTGCCCTATGTGATGATGGACGAACCGGAATCGTACAAATCCCCTTTCAACAAGGAGGATCCAAAGAGACTGACTGACCCCGTAGGCTATATCCTGTTGCCGTCCAGCGATACCATATATCGTAACTATTACATTACGGCGAAAGTGAAGCGATTGAACGGCCAACCAGCCGAGATGAAATCCAACGCAGTGGATATTCTGGCTTATCACAGGATAGATTCATTCAAAGTTAAAGCGTATTGTAATTACAAAAAAGGCGGGAATACCGGTGGTAAGGTGTTGACGTGGCGCATCGAGAGGCATCAAGAGAAGGATATTGTTCCGGTTGATTTTATTGAAATACAGCGTGCCTATAAAAAAGACTTTAGCGATGCTAAGACAATCGCCAATGAACCTTTTGCATTGAATACCGATAACTTTCAATATATTGATAGTGCCTACGAATCTGTCAACCCCGATCCCAAATCGGATACGGTTTACTATCGTATTCGCCGTATGTCTTCCTCCGTTTGGGGATGGGATCATGCTTATGCGGGGTCTGCCGTATCAGTAGAACCTATTCGGCAGATAGGATTGGATGTATATAAAAACGACCAAACCCCGTATGCCGCCTTCAAGGATTGTAGTAACGATAGTATTAATATTGCCGGACAAATCGTTTGGCCGAATACCAATGCGATGCGCACGGTGGCCTGGGACCCGAACACAACGTTGGATGTATGCCTAAAAGACGAACAGGGAACAATCGTTCTCAAGACCTTTACGTTGGATTCTCTTCGCTACAATAGTAATTCCGGTGGTATGCCGATGTTGGAGTTTGCCTATCGTGGTCAATTACCCACTACGTGCCAACGCTATGACTTATTTGTCCGTCTTAACGCGGAGAATATCCGCTTCGCCAAACCCCAAAATACCGAAGCGTGGTTCTATCCCAAGCGACGTATGTCCGCTATCAAGGTGCTTTCTGTAAATGCAACCAATAGCGAAGAAAAACACCCCGCCTACACCGCCATCAATTGGAAAACGGACGGAATTCCGGACTGTTTTATCATCAGACGGCGTCTCAACAATGGTCAGCAAACAGCGTTTGACTCCATCGATATGGTTGACGGTAAACAAAAATACTATTTTGATACCCAAGCCGAACCCGGGGTAGAGTATATCTACAGAGTAGAAGCCGTTACCCTCTGTACCGGTAAACGCCTCGCCACGATCAAAGATGCTGTCGGTTGCCGCTGCCGCTATGGATACATAGATGGCTATTTGAGTTATACCAACGGAGACAAAGTGGCAGGTATTACAGTTGTACTCCAAGATACACTAACCAAGGAAGAACAACGAGAAACAACAAATGCCGATGGAAAATTTACGTTCTCAAAAATTAAATATGACCTTGACAAAGGTTCCACATTTGCCATTAGTGTTAAAGACCAAAGTCTGAATTTCGAACCTGCTGCCGGTGGCGGCAGTCCGGCGTATGTTACGCTAAACAAATCTGTTCCGTCGGCAAATAACATCAATTTTGAGACGAATCAATACCAACGCTATTCGGGACGCGTACTCTATACCGGTACCTCCATCCCTGTGCGCGATGCGTACTTCTTGATTAACAATAATGTGGCGAAGAGCGGCGGCGATACCATACGCTCGGATGCCTCGGGTAATTTTACCCTTTCTGTACCTGCAGGTCCCGAATTCACGCTAACCGTAGCCAAACAGAAGCACACGTTCGTTAACGATGGCAAATTGTTGAACGGAAAGGGAGGTACCAGCTTGAATGCACAGAGTGGCAGTCAAGATGCTATCCGATTCTGGGACAACACCCGTACACGTCTCATCGGTCGTCTCGCCGGCGGTGACATACAAGGTGACAAAGAACTCGGTTTTGGACTGAGTAAGAATAACCTTGGTGACAGTCTCAAACTCGTCTTCGAACTGGAAGGGGACAATATCGCCCACTTCGTTTATGATTTAAAAGATCTAACAAAGAAGACCCGAGAGGACACCATTAAGCATCCCACGGCGGGACAACAAACTCGTGTTCACTATGAAGAGAAGCGAGTTATCATTTATCCCGACAGCAAGACCGGCGAATATATGATAGACCTGCCACCGGTTAAATACCGCATCGTGGAAGCATCCGCTAACGGATATGCTACGCTATTTAGCGCAGGTAGAACATCCGAAACCAAAGACCTGACCTATTCGCTGGATACGATACGTAAAGACCATGCCGGTCAACAAGTTTGGTACCACGACACCTATTCTATTATATATCACGCGCCCGCGAGTGTAGCGGTTACCCAACTCCAATTCGGAGTGCCCATTGAGCACTACGGCGAAGAAGTGGTGGAGGGATATACCTTGAGCAATCGCCGCATGGACACTGTCTGCTACCAAAAAGATGGAAAATGGATACAGAAATTTGGTTATCCTGTTTATATCTCCGGACTCCAATACAGTTTCCGTATCAATGCCCGCGAGGAGTACCGCTATAACAATGACCGCAATAGTGCCCCCGACTTGGTACCCCTCGGTAATAATAAGTACACGATCTATAACGGACTCAAATCCGGCACCTCCATCATACGGGGCGGACTGGACAACTTAGGAAACGCTGACATTTGGCTGGATGTGGAAAATATGTCCTTTGACGGCGTGGGAGAGCAAGTCCTCAAACACTTTGACGTATCCGTCGAGATCAACGGACAGGATGTACATTCGGAGCCGATGCGTGCGTTCGTTACCGGTAGCCGTATCACAGGAGCGGACGCGATGCAAGAGATAGGTGCCAACATCACGGTGGAGGATGTCCTGCGTGACCCGCCCGGCACCTCTTCCTACGCATGGCTGGAAAAGGGAACAACCTATACCACCACCTACAACATCAAGAATGCGTTCGGTTTTGGGCTGGATATGTCCCTTACAACAAGAAACGGTGCCAACCAATCCGTAGGTACAGTAGCGGCACCAAGTGGAACGGGAACATACAACGGCACTTTTATAGAAAATGCGTCAGGCTCTACCAAGCCTCTAGGCGCCTACATGCAAGGTTTCTCATGGAATCAGACTTACAACTATTCCTACACCACTACCGAGCGTATCCAGACCAGTAGCGTAGCCAATGTTATGGGAGCGGATGCTACAGTCTTTATCGGTCACACGATGAACGCATACGCTATGAATGCAGAGACCTTTAATGTAGTGGATGCTGCAACCCTGAATATGATGAAACCCGCTATTGAGCAAGGTTTAGCGCATGTAGTGAAGAAAGACGACCTGACAGGCACTGCCTTGGTGGTTACCCAAGACCTTGCCTTCACATTGGATAGAGAGCCGGTACGGTTCGTTTATACCCAAGACCATATCGTCAAGCAGATTATCCCGCAACTCATGGCACAAATGGCGTCCTTGCTGCGAACCGGTTCGAAAGAGGAGATGGTTAAACTTGCTCAAGAAACGCAGGACTACGTGTATTGGTACAATACAAACTCCGATCTGCAAAAGGATACCGTCCCGTACATACTGGTTAAGCCAGATCCGATGCCAACGAACAAAATACTGGTCAATAAGATGATGGGATATAATAGCCTTATCAAGCAGTGGATTGACATCTTGAGGACGAATGAGTACTGCGAACTCTACGGCACGCTACCACAAAACAGGGTAGCCAGTTACTCCGTCTCCGGCAACACGTCCGTCACCCGCACCGAAACCGGTTCTACCGGATACAACTACTCGGTAGAAATAAGTGAAAAACCAAGTATAGGAGCTATCGACTTTATCCCTTCCTTGATAAAGTCAAAGTATCCAGGCACAGACACGTTACAATTGAAAGCAATATTTCAGATGATTGACAAAGTATGGGACAAACAAGCTGATTCTGTTCAGACTGTCAAACTGAAAACTCCTTTGAAGAGTTGGGAATTTAACTATAAAACATCTCTATATTACAACCGTGGAGACACCAAGGGACGTAACCTCTCCGCGAACCGCACCATCGGTTTCACCCTCTCGCAAGCAGAGTACGGATATATCGACGTGGATGTCTATCGCCTTACCGGAACGGTGGACTTCAACACCGATTCTACCTTGACTTCATGGCGTAATGAAGCTATTAACTCCGTCACAAAAACAGATATAGATACCTCTGGTTATGAGTGTTCCGACTTCATCTATCTGCTGCGTGGCGGTGCTACCCGCTGCCAATGGATACCGGAGCGTACAACGCAGTTCTACCGTCCCGGCACCCTACTTGACCCGCCTACCATCAAACTGGATGAAGCCCACCTCGAAGTGGATAAACACGAGGTGAGCGGTGTGGCAGCAGACGGTGTGGCAGTATTTGACTTGCAGATTTGGAACGAGTCCGAAGCCGCTCCGGGTGTGGCTAACGGACCGCATAACTTTACCCTCAAACTGTTGGAAGGCACCAACCGTAATGGCGCCAAAGCCTCTATAGACGGACTGACACTCACCGGCACAGGGCGAAACTTCTTCTTGAATCCTGGACAGATTATTCACAAAAAACTGGAGGTTCGCCAGGGTGCCCTCGCACTCAACTACGACAGCCTTAAACTCTGCCTGATCTCCGACTGCGATACCTCCAACTATGCGGAGCAGTATATCTCCGTCCACTTCCTGCCGGCTTCTACACCCGTGCGTATCGCTACGCCGGACGATAAATGGGTGATGAACACCAATTCGCCCTACGACAAGCAGGGCTACTACCTGCCCGTAGTCATTGACGGCTTCGACCCCGATTACGCGAACTTTGACCATATCGAACTGCAATACAAACTATCTACGCAGTCGGAAAACAACTGGGTTACACTCTGCTCCTACTATGTGGATTCTGTCTATTACAAGAAAGCCAGCGTCAATAAGCAGATGTTCAACAAGGAAGCCGGACGTATCGACAATATCCATTTCTACGGCGAACGCGACCCGATGGAGCAACGCTATGACCTGCGTGCCGTCAGCTACTGCCGTTACGGAACCGGTTATGTCACCAAGGCATCCGAACCCGTAAGCGGTATCAAGGATACGCGTCGTCCCGAACTGTTTGGAAAGGTAACTCCCGCTAACGGCATCCTTACCCAACAGGATTATATCAATGTGCCTTTCTCCGAACCGATAGCGTACAACTATTTGGACGAGGATAATAACTTCCAAGTGATTGGCTTCAAGAACAAGGCGGACTATTATAACACGCCCACTTTGCTCTTCAGCGGAAACGGCTATGCTGCCACAAAAGTATCGCATAACCTTACCCAATCCAACTTCACGATTGACCTCACCGTCCTTCAGAAAACCGGAGCAGAAAAGATGACCTATTTCTCTACAGGTAAAGTGGATTCCGATAAAGAAAAGGGGGTTGAGTTTGGTTGGACTGGTACATCTTTCTATGCAAAAATCGGCAATATAATCACGTTCTCTGAGCAACAGAAGATGCCTAACGCCTTTACAAGGGTGGTAATGACCTATAAAAAGGACAGCACAAACGGAAGAGTCACGTTCTATATGGGCAATGTACGATTGAGATCGGATAGCGTATATGTGTCCTCCGACAATTGTTCTGCTCCGCTCTTCTTTGGTGCGGATAAGAACAAGAGCAATAACTTCCAAGGACGTATGACGGAAGCACGCATTTGGTCAAAAGCACTTACAGAGGAAGAGATAACGGCTACTAATAACACGTATCTCACTGGTTACGAAAGCGGACTGCTGGCTTACTACCCGATGACCGAAGGCTCGGGACATACTGCCTATGACAAAGCGCATGGGGCTGATGCCACCATCTACAACCCAACATGGAATATGCCGGAAGGACGCGCACTGGCAGTTCCTGACACGGCGGGCGTCGAATTGGCTTCGAAGTGGTTCAACAATTCAGCACTTGCCGACTATACCCTGATCTTTAGCTTCAAAAGCGATCCGTTAAAACCCTTTAGCGGTAATGCCTTGCTCTTTGGTGATAAAGATGCTAAGATTGACGCTAACAATAAGCAAATAGGTATCTTTATGACGCAAACGGGACAGATCGTACTGGTTGCCGACAGCGTTAACAGATTGGTTGCCGACGGCAATTATAACGATGGCGCTTGGCACTCGCTTGGATTGGTGGTGAGCCGCGGGTTTAACTATACGCACCTCTATATAGACGATAAACTGAAAGCACAAACGGACGGACAGTTCTTCGGCGTGTGGGCAATGGGACAAACCCTCCTTGGCAGGAACTTCAACGGCTACTTTGACGAACTCAGTATATGGGAGTACGCCATGCCGCAGTCTTATCTCTCAAGGTTTAACGTTTGGGCTCCTAACGGACAGGAACTCGGGCTGCGCTGTTACCTGCCCTTTGACCAACGCATTAAGAACGCCGCTAACATCTACGAGACCCATTACAGCCGGTACAATGCTAAACTCTATTACAATAACGAGAAACAGGAGTGGAGCACCAAATTGGATACCGTTGTAATCACTGAATTGGATGACAAATCCACTACCCAGGATGTCTGCCCGCTTATCCGCAACTCCGAATACGAGAATATGCGTTTCTCATGGACTTCGCGCGATAACGACCTCGTCATCAACCTCAAGATGCCCGATGCCGAAATCAACCATAAGACCATCTTCTTCTCCCTGCGCGATGTAGAGGACTTGCAAGGTAACCGCTTGCTCAGTCCGATTGCATGGTCCGTCTATCTGGATCGCAATATCATCCGCTGGGATGAGCAGAACCTATGGGTAGAGAAGAGTGCCAGCCCTGTAGATACCGTGGTTTATACTACGATTACCAACTATTCCGGCGAAACTAAGTCATTTGTCATCACCGGTCTGCCCGAGTGGCTCACCGTAGATGAACCGATAGGCACGCTCCAACCACAAGAGCAACGCGTGCTCGTCTTTACCATCAGTGGAGACCTGAATGCAGGCGACTATGTCGTGCCTATTGCCCTTACGGACGAGGCTAACCTCAGTGATCAGATGCTCATCAATGTGCGCGACAATGCCGTCTTCCCCAATTGGTCTATACCCAATAGTTTCAACCTCAATATGAACCTTATCGGTACCGTCCATTTGCGGGATGGAGCGCGTAGCACGTATGTGGATACCGATACACGCGATATAGTAGGTGCTTTCTATGGT
>JAZQOG010000066.1:0-15095 GCA_045627765.1 Paludibacteraceae bacterium
CGGAAAGTCAAGAAACGAACGACTTTCTCATCACGACGGAAAGCAGTCTCGAGAGTTGCTACAACTGAAGGTTCTGCATCGAACTGAAGTACGGCATAGAATCCCGTTGTTTTGCCTTGGATAGGGTAAGCAAGCTTCTTCAAACCCCACTCCTCACGGTTAAGGATGGAAGCACCATTCTTGGTGAGAAGATTCTCGAATTTGTCAACAGCTTCCTTCATCTGAGATTCAGACAAAACGGGAGTCAAAATGAAAGCTGTTTCGTAATGATTCAACATAAAATTTTGATTATTAATTAGTTATAAGTTAATATTATTCCATTCTGCGGTTTACTCCACAAAACGGACTGCAAAGGTACAACATTTTTTTGATTCCTACAAATTTTTTTGCGTTTTTCTGCTATTTTTCAGTAAGATTTGCATATTCCAAAAATTTGCACTACCTTTGCAAACTAATTATGCGCGCGCCCGCCGGCATGCGCCCAAACACATACGCACATTCTTAATTTATTATATGATCTACAGAATCAATTTCATGAGCGAAGAAGCAGACAACTTCAAGCTCACCCTCGAAGCTTCTTCCGAAGCTACTTTCCTGGACCTTCACAAAGCTATCCTCTCGGCCGTTGGCTATCCCGACGACCAGATGACCTCGTTTTTCATGTGCAACGCACAGTGGGAGAAAGAGCAGGAAGTGACGCTCGTAGAGATGGATTCGAGTTTCGAGTACGACAATATGGTGATGAACGAGACGCGCCTAAGTGACCTGATGGAGGAGCGTGGACAACGTCTCATCTATATCTTCGACCCGATGTTCGAACGCTATTTCTTTGGTTCCCTCAAAGAGATCAAGTCCGGTACGATGAATGGCGTAGAGTGTGTGGAGAAAGCCGGTACGGTTCCGCCCCAACTCAAAGACGTAGATAACCTTGACGCTATCCTTGGTAAGGACGGCAAAGGCGATCTCGGTTTGGATGACGACTTCTACGGAGATAGTCAGTACGACATAGAAGACCTCGATAGCGAGGGCTTCCAAGACCTCAGTTTTGAGGATGGAACGATGTTCTAAGCCCATAGTAGTGGTCTTGGTTGGACCTACGGGCGTGGGGAAAAGCGAGATAGCGGTTGCCTTAGCCCAAGTTTGGCAATGCCCTATACTCAATGCCGATTCGAGGCAGATCTATCGCGACCTACCCATAGGTACGGCTGCCCCTACAAAGGAACAACAGGCACAAGTGAAACATTACTTTGTGGGAACCAAAGACCTTACGGAGGAATATAACGCCGGAGATTTTGAGCGCGATGCCGTTGCGATATTGGAAAAAGAGTGCCAACAACCTCGTCCAATAGCCGCTATCCTCACCGGAGGAAGTATGCTCTACATCGATGCCGTATGCAAAGGTTTAGACGATATCCCTTCCGTTCCGGCGGCTATTAGAGCCGAAGTGCAAGCCGGCTATCGAACCGGCGGACTGAGTTGGTTGCAAGAGCAAGTGCAGCAGTTAGACCCCGTCTATTGGGCGGAAGTGGATCCACACAACCCGCAGCGGTTGATGCATTGTATTGAAGTGAGTAAAGTGTTAGGACGACCATTCTCAACCTGTCGCAAAGACTGCCACAAAGAGCGTCCTTGGCAAGTGGTGAAGATTGGACTAACGCGTCCACGAGCGGAACTGTATGACCGAATCAACCGCCGCGTAGAAACGATGGTGGAACAAGGATTAGAGGAAGAGGCGAGGAAGGCGGAAGGGCGGAAGGGCGGAGAGGTTCCTAATAGTTTGATGACGGTGGGGTATCGAGAGTGGAGAGAATATGAGCCGGAGAAGGCAATAGAAATGATAAAACAGAATACGCGTCATTATGCCAAACGGCAGATGACGTGGTGGAATAGAGATAAGCAAATACATTGGTTTGAATATGAAACATATCCTACTACCCTTGCTGCTATCAGCGATTATGTTGCTGGGCTGCAAAAAAGTAACGGTTGATTTTACGATGTCTCCCACGAATCCTCGTGCAGGAGAGACGGTTACCTTTACGAACACCTCGACAGGCGGTTCTACTTGGATTTGGCGTTTTGGTGATGCGATGGTTAGTTCCTCGCGTAGTACAACGCACATCTACAGAGCTCCGGGTACGTACGTGGTGACGTTGAAGGCCGATAGTGTCAAGAACCGCATCGCCTCTCACACGATTACCGTTCGGGATACGACACCTACGTTCGCGAGCGATTACGAGAACAAGGACATTACCCTTTTTAACGATGTCACATTTACGGCAGAGGTGTTTAATCCGAATTATTATGTGCCGAACTATACTTGGACTATAGAGGGAGTAGAGTATCAAGTGGCAGATTCGACGACGGGTGTTTTCAAAGTCTATTTCACGACCACTGGTCAAGCGCGTGTGAAGATGCGCTTGGAGATGCACGGACAGCAGTGGGATACCACCCGTGTCTATGAAGTAAAAGACAGACAAGGGCAAGCCTTACTGATGCTCAATAAGAACGGCGAATATCGTCGTCAACGATTGTTCTTCAATATATTGAAAGAAGAGACGCAAGAGAGGGCGGAAGATGTTACCGAATTGACTTACGCAGAGGGGAAGAGGTTGTTAGATGCAGAGCAAGATACGATACAGACATACAACGGCAGGGAATTTAAGTTATCCGAATTACAAGCCATCTTGCCTTCAATGGTAGGGTTTAAGATTGGGCGAAACAAGGTCTATTTCCGCACAACGGATGGGTTATACGTTGCCAATATGAATGGGGAGCATGTGCAACCTATTTGTGGCGAACCTGTCTGGGCGATTTATACCGATGTGGTTACGGGTGCGGAGCGCGTCTATTGGGCTACATCGAGTGCGGTGTATCAGATGCCTTTAGTGGGTCAGCCTGAAAATAATTTTGATATAGATAAGATCGAGTTGATGAACTTAGAAGCAGAGGTTGTTCGCCTCGCTTTGGATACTACATTACGTTACTAAGATGGTTAAACCGGATTATATTTTTGAGACAAGTTGGGAAGTGTGCAACAAAGTAGGCGGTATCTATGCCGTTCTGTCCACTAAAGCACGTTCGATGCAGACCTTGTGCCCTGATAGGGTGGTGTTTTTTGGTCCCGACTTACATGAGCAGTCGAATAAGTTTTTTATTCCCGATGAGCAAGTGCTAACCGATTGGCGTGCCTCACTCAAGAAGGTCGCTCATCCTGTTTTTCGGGTACGCGTGGGGCGTTGGAATGTGCCGGGCAAACCGCTGGCAGTGCTGGTGGATTTTACTTCGCTGTGGTTACAGAAAGATGAGATCTTCGGTTGGGCGTGGCAGCATTATGGTGTACAGAGCCATGCGGCATACGGGGATTATGACGAGTCGTGCCTGTTTGGTTATGCAGCCGGAATGGCGATGGAATCGCTATATCGTTGGATAGACAAGAATGAGCAAAAGAAAACCGTCGTTGCTCACGCGAACGAGTGGCAGACGGCGTTTTCGATTTTCTATTTGAGACAGAAATGCCCTAAGATAGGCACCTTATTTACTACGCATGCCACAGGTATCGGCCGTTCGATTGCGGGCAATGGCAAGCCGCTATACGATTACTTTGAGGGGTATCATGGGGATCAGATGGCGGAAGAACTCAATATGGTTTCCAAGCACTCGGTAGAGAAGATGGCAGCTAAGTGGGCAGATTGTTTCACGACCGTGTCGGATATCACCGCCCGTGAGTGTACGCAACTATTGGACAAGACACCGGATGTGGTGACGCCCAATGGGTTTGAACCCGATTTTGTGCCGAAGGGTAGAGCCTTCTCTCTCGCACGTGTGCGTGCGCGCAAATCCTTATTAGATTATGCGCGTAAGATGGGAGTAGAGGAGTATGGGAGTAGAGGAGTAGGGAAGGAACCATTGTTAATCGGTATCGCCGGAAGGTTGGAATGGAAGAATAAGGGCATCGATGTTTTTATGGAGGCGATGAGACGGTTGGGAGTTGAGAGTGGAGAGTGGAGAGTGGAGAGTGGAGAGAGAAAGCAAGTGATTGCGTTTGTGATGGTGCCCTATCTCAATAATGATACGCCCAATGGGTTATTGATAAATGATGACTTGATGAATGGGGTGAAGGTTATTTTTGTACCCTATTATCTGGATGGTCACGACCCGATCTTTGGGTTGACGTATTACGAACTGCTGATAGGCTTAGACCTTACGATTTTCCCCAGTTACTATGAACCTTGGGGTTATACGCCGCATGAGTCGGTGGCGTTCCACGTGCCGACAGTTACGACCTCCTTGTCCGGTTTCGGAGACTGGGCGTCTAAAAAGTTTAGAGTGGAGAGTTTAGAGTGTAGAGAAGCCGCCTCGTTCAATAGTTTAGAGTTTAGAGGTGTGACGGTGATTGAGCGTAATGATTCCAATTATAATGAGGTGGTGAACAAGATCGTGGAAACGATTGAAGTGGCTCGGAAGGCAAGTAAGAAACAGATGGATGCCGCCCGAGAAGAGGCTGCCGCTATTGCTCAGAAAGGGGAGTGGAAAGATTTCTTTAGCGCCTATCTACAGGCGTACGATTTTGCTCTTCGTGCCCGCAATCGGAGATAACGGACATAATGGTGGTGGCTTCGCTATGCGAGTTGTGCGCGTTGCTCGCGGACAATCATAAGAGCCTCGTCGCGAAGGTCTTGGGGAAGTTCAATATGACGCAGTTGCAGACTGCGACACCAACCAATAATGTCGCTATCCATCAGCGTATGAAAGACATACGCTATCTGTTCGTATTCTTGTTCGGTATAGTCGTTGGGATCGCGATTGGCAAGGATGTCCAGCTCCTCGTCATCGTAATAGATGACTTCGTCGGTGGCTTGCAAGAGTGTATCCTGCTCGCACACTAAATGGGCTCCACAACAGTTACTCATAATCGCCCTCTGCTGCGTCTTCTTCTACGCGCAGGTTATTGATGATGAAGGTCTGCCTATCGCTGGTGTTCTTACCCATGTAGAAATTCAGCAACTCCGCTACCGCATCTTCTTTGCGCAACATCACTTGATCCAAGCGGATACCCTCTCCGATAAACTCCTTAAACTCATCGGGTGAGATCTCTCCTAAGCCTTTGAATCGCGTAATCTCGGGGTTCTTAAGCGAGTTAATGGCATCCTCTCGTTCCTCGTCGGAATAGCAGTATCTCGTGGTCTGTTTGTTCTTGTCGCGGAAAAGAGGGGTTTGTAAGATATATACGTGCCCTTTCTTCACCAAGTCGGGGAAGAACTGTAGGAAGAACGTGAGCATCAGCAGTCGAATGTGCATTCCATCCACATCGGCATCGGTAGCGATGATGACTTTGTTATAACGCAGTTCATCCAGTCCGTCTTCGATGTTCAGCGCCGATTGCAGGCAGTTAAACTCCTCGTTCTCATAAACGACTGACTTACTCAGTCCGTAGCTGTTGAGTGGTTTGCCTCGTAACGAGAACACGGCTTGTGTGCGGACATCGCGACTCTTGGTAATCGAACCCGAAGCGGATAGACCCTCGGTGATGAAGATACTGCTCTCTTGACGCAAGTCATCGTCAGCATCTTTGCCCGATTTGACGGGCTTGGGGTCGTTATAGTGAATCTGACAGTCGCGTAATTTTGGGTTGTTGACGAGGTTCTTCTTAGCACGCTCCCGCGCTGCCTTCGTCACACCGGCAATGGCCTTACGCTCCTTCTCGGAGTCTAAGATCTTCTGCAACAAGATATCCGTTATCTCGGGGTGCTTGTGCAGGTAGTTGTCGAGTTGCTGTTTGACAAAGTCGCCCACAAACTTATTCACACTCACGCCACCGGTGGGGGACATGTCTTTCGATCCTAATTTGACCTTCGTTTGCGACTCAAACACAGGCTCTTCCACATTGATAGCGATAGCCCCCACGATACCGTTGCGGATGTCCGCGAGGTCGAGGTTCTTATTGCTGTAGAACTCTTTGATGGTGCGCCCGATAGCCTCACGATAGGCAGCTTGGTGTGTACCGCCTTGGATGGTGTGCTGACCATTGACGAAGGAGTAATACTCGTCATTTGGTTGGTCGGTGTGGGTGAGGGCAATCTCTATATCCTCTCCTATGATGTGAATGATAGGGTAGAGGGGTGTGACGGTCATGTTCTCGGTCAGAAGGTCGAGAAGACCGTTCTTAGAAACAAACTTCTGCCCGTTATACACGAGCGTGAGACCGGTGTTGAGGTAAGCATAGTTACGCAACATCGTCTCGATATAATCGTCACGGAAATGGTAGTTCTCAAAGAGTCCTTTGCTGCTATCCGGAGTGAACTCCACCACCGTACCGCGTTTCTCGGGACCGGTATAGTCGATCACATCCGTGTCGCTGACCAGCTGTCCTTGATGGAACTCGGCTCTACGGGTCTTATCGTCGCGGAAAGACTGAACGGCAAAGTCCATTGAGAGGGCATTGACCGCTTTCGTTCCGACACCATTCAATCCGACGGACTTCTTAAACGCTTTGGAATCGTACTTACCACCCGTATTAAGGATAGAAACGGCTTCTACCAGTTTGCCTAAAGGGATACCGCGTCCGTAGTCGCGCACGCGTACACGTCCATTATCTATGGTGACTTCAATGGTTTTACCTTCGCCCATGCGATATTCGTCAATGGAGTTATCGATGGTCTCTTTGATGAGCACATAGATACCATCATCCGAATGTGAACCATCTCCCAACTTGCCAATGTACATGCCGGGGCGGCGACGGATATGCTCTCGGTCGTCAAGGTGGACGATATTGTCTTCGTTATATTCCTGCATCTTCGATAGCTTGAGCAATAGAGTTAGCAATGACGCACATCTCGTCGGTGGGTAGTTCTAACTTAGGGTTAGTGAACAGCATATCTTTTTCGCTGTTCATCGGCACGAGGTGGATGTGTACGTGGTTCACCTCCATTCCTAAGACGGCTACGCCTACGCGCTTGCAGTTTGTGGCTTTCTTCAGTCCAACGGCTACCTGCTTGGCAAAAACCATCATGTCCGCCAGCAACTGATCGTCTAAGTCGAAGATATAATCCGCTTCCGGCTCGGGTAACTTAGGAATGACAAGGGTGTGACCCTTGGTCAAGGGGTGAATATCAAGGAAGGCGTAAAATCGATCGTCTTCCGCTACTTTGTAACTCGGTATCTCACCGTTGATGATTTTTGTAAAGATAGTCATACACTCTAAACCTGCTAAACTTGTTAAACCTGCTAAACTTGTTATAGCGAAATCTCAAGAATTTCAAATTCCATAACCCCTGCGGGAACGTTGATTTGGGCTACATCGCCTACTTTCTTTCCCATCAGTCCTTTTGCGATAGGGGTAGTGACCGCAATCTTCCCTTCGGCTAAGTTGGCTTCGCCTTCGGTCACGAGTTGGTAGATTTTCTCTGCCCCATTGCGTTTGTTACGGATACGCACTTTAGTAAGAATCTGAACTTCATCGGTCTTGATGGTCTTCTCGTCAATCACGCGAGCATCCATAATCTTGCCTTTGAGCATTGCGATCTTACTTTCGAGCACTCCTTGCTCCTCTTTTGCGGCATCATATTCCGCATTCTCACTCAGGTCACCTTTGTCGCGTGCCTCTGCGATAGCAGCGATGACACGAGGACGCTCGGTGCCCTCTAAGAATTGTAGTTCTTCTTTCAGTTTCTGCAGACCCTCTGCAGTCATGTACGTTGTTGCCATGTTATTAAATATGTAAATAGTAAATTGTCAAATGGTAAATGGTTTTAGTATTTACGGTTCAAAACTTCATTGGCGATGATGGCTTTGCGCACCTCGTCCATGTTTTCTAAATCAAAAAGCGACTCACGCTGTGGCGTAGGGTCGTCCAATGTCTGTTTGGATGTCATAGAACCTCCTATTTTTTTTGTGTGGTTTAAAAACAACAGGGGACTTCACAGCCACCTGTTGCCAAAAACCTAAACCTTAACTATGAAAATTTATTTATTTTCGAGTGCAAAGGTACTGCTTTTATTTGATATAACCAAATTTTTTTGCAAAAAAATACAAAAAATCTTGATTATTTGTCATTTTTGACGATTTTTCCCCTCAAAGTAGCCGCAGAAGCGCTCTCAATCTGCACTTTTACGAACTCTCCGATTCGTCTTCCTTCTCTTGGGAAGACCACGGTCTTGTACTGTTCGGTACGACCATACATCTGTTCGTTACTGCGTTTGGAGAATCCTTCCACTAACACTTCCACTACTTTGCCTATTTCGCGTTCGTTGCTCTTGAGACTGAGTTCGTTTTGCAAGGCAATGATCTCGTTGAGTCGTCTGATTTTTTCTTCTTCGGAGATGTTATCGGGCAGGTGCTTTTGTGCAAATGTCCCCGGTCGTTCACTATATTTGAACATAAACGCCGTATCAAATCCGACCTCTTGCATGAGGCTTAGTGTCTGAGCGTGGTCTTCTAACGTCTCATCGTGGAAACCGCAGAACACGTCCGTTCCAATCGTTGCCGTAGGTAAGATACGACGGATTGCTGCAATACGATCGAGGTATTGCTCGCGTGTGTACTTGCGATTCATTAGTTTAAGGATCTTGTTACTTCCGCTTTGTACGGGCAGGTGAATGAACTTACACAGGTTGTCGTGCTTGGCGATTACCTCAAGCGTCTTATCCACCATATCCTCGGGGTTAGAGGTGGTGAAGCGAATGCGCATCTTCGGGGCTGCGGAAGCGACAATGTCTAACAGGTCCGCAAAATCAATCTTCTGTCCGTCGGGCGCTTGGTAGCAATACGAGTTGACATTCTGCCCGAGTAAGGTCACTTCTTTGTAGCCTTTTTCTTCTAAGTCGCGCACCTCGTTGAGGATACTCTCCACGTCGCGACTGCGTTCGCGACCGCGGGTGTAGGGTACCACGCAATACGAGCAGAAGTTATTGCAACCTCGCATGATCGATACAAACCCCGAAATCGTCTTGCCTATGCGGGCAGGAAGGATATCTCGGTAGGTCTCCGTCTTACTCAGTTCGATGTTGATGGCGGGATGTCCCTGCAAGGCTTGGGCTACCAGGTTAGGGATGTCCAAGTAGGCGTCCGGTCCTGCCACAAAATCCACATGCCAGTCATCAATCAGTTCTTGCCCCATTCGCTCCGCCATGCAGCCGATTACTCCGTAGATGGGGGTAGAGGGGTAGGGGGGTAGAGGAGTAGGGTGTTTCTTTCTGAGGGATTGGATTTCTTGGAGGCGATGTTGAACGGTCTGTTCGGCTTTGTCGCGAATAGAGCAGGTGTTGAGGATAACGATATCCGCTGTCTGTAGGTCGTCTGTCAGTTCGGCATCGGTGGTTTGCATGATAGCCGCTACCACTTCCGAGTCTGCCACATTCATCTGGCAGCCGTATGTCTCGATATAAAATTTCATTGTTACCAAACTTTAACGCGTTTGTCGGGGGCGATGAACATCGGACTGTCTTCCGTTACGTTCCATGCCTCGTACCAAGCGTCAATCTGCGGCAGCGCTCCATTGACACGCCAACGCCCAAGGGAGTGCGGATCCGATTTGGTGCGACGTAACACTTCCTCGTCACGAATATTGCCTGCCCACACGTTCGCGTAGGACAAGAAGAATCGCTGTTCGGGAGTGAACTCACTCGCTTTGGAAAGGTCCGCTTTGCCGGTCTTAATGAGGTTAGTCAGTGCCGTGAAAGCAATCTCCAATCCTCCATGGTCGGCGATGTTTTCCCCTAAGGTGAAGGCTCCGTTGGCGTGTACGCCGGGGGCTACTTCGATGGAGTTAAACCACTCTTCCATCACTTTCGTGCGAGCCTCAAAAGCAGCACGGTCTTCTGCGGTCCACCAGTTATTCAGGTTACCTTCCTTATCAAACTGACTGCCTTGATCGTCGAACCCGTGCGTCATCTCGTGACCGATAACCACACCGATAGCACCATAATTGAACGCATCGTCGGCTTCCATATCAAAGAATGGATATTGGAGGATAGCCGCAGGGAAACAGATCTCGTTGCTGGTGGGGTTATAGTACGCATTGACCGTTTGTGGGGTCATGTACCATTTGGCTTTATCTACAGGCTTGCCAAGGTAACTGAGGCTATAGTCTTGCTCGAACTTTGCCGCACGTTGTAGGTTCTGATAGAACGTGAGTTCGGGGTCGATATCGAGTTTAGAGTAGTCTCTCCACTTGTCGGGATAACCGATTTTTATCGTGAAAGCATTGAGTTTCTCTAAGGCTAATGTTTTGGTCTCATCGCTCATCCAGTCTTGCGCCTGAATACGCTCGCCAAAGGCCGCTTGCAGGTTCTTAACGAGAGCCAGCATACGTTTCTTGTTTGCCTCGGGGAAGAACTTCTTCACATACATCTGTCCGACGGCTTCGCCGAGGACTCCATTGACGATACCTACACTGCGTTTCCACAATGGGCTGAGTTCTTTCTTGCCGCTGAGTACGCGACCATAGAAGTCGAAGTTCGCATTCACAAACTCGTCGCTTAAGTAAGAGGCAGCGCCGTCGATGATCTGCCAACTAAAGAGCACGCCGAGGTCGTCGGCACTCTCTTCTTCGAGCATCTTACAAGCCTCTTGTAGGTGGCGCACTTGCCCTACGCTGATGCTGTCGGGCATACAACCCATAGCCTCAAAATACACTTTCCAGTCAATCTGCGGGCAGAGTGTTTGCAGTTCGTCCAAACTCATCTTATTGTAGTTGGCGATAGGGTCACGCAGTTCGACATTGTTCAGGGCTGCGGTAGCCAGACGGGTCTCCAGTCGCAGTACGATCTTCGAGCATGCTTCGCCATCGAGAAAACCGCATACACCAAACATCCGAGCGATGTGTTCGCGATAGGCATTGCGAATCTTGGTGGTGGCTTCGTCGGTATCGAGGTAATACTCTTTTTCGCCAAGGTTAAATCCCGCTTGTGCCTCTTGCATGAGGTTCATAGACGAGTTCCCGGGGTCGGCTTCTACGTAGAGGGTCCATAGTCCATACTCCATGGCAGCACCAAGGAGTTTGCTGCGTTCGGTGCGGTCAGAAGCGACAGCGCGGTAGGCATCTACTTTCTCGTTGAGGTCATTGACGAAAGCGCAGATGTCTTCGTTTTTATTACGGCGCTCCATGTTCATGGACTGGTTATAGAGTGTGGCAATCTTCTGCTCTATCGACCCGCGTTGATATTCGTTTTCTTTATCGGCAATCTCTGCCACCAAACCTTTGACTTGCTCAAGGTTTTCCAATCCTAACTTGTCAAAACTGCCGAAGCGACTGTACTCGTCCGTAAGGGGGTTGAGTTGTTGCCAACCGCCGGTGGCGTATTGGTAAAAATCGTTTTGTGGAACAGCGGTAGAGTCTATGTTCTCGGTGCGAATACCGGCATTTTTAGGTTGATTACATCCAAACATCATAATGGCTGACATAAGTAATAAAAGTCCTTTTTTCATATTAAAAACAATTTTGTAAAATCTCTAAAATCTCATTGTGACGAATCTTCTTGTATCCCGTTACGCCTTCTCCGTAACGAGCGATGATGTTCGCCTCGGTCGAAGCAGCAATAGGTTCTAACATCTCTTCTGTCGCACCTAACTCGCGTAAGGAAGACGGAATACCTAATTCCCGAATGAACTCATCCAAAGCGGCAATACCCTCCATGGCGATGATGTCGTCCGACTTATCGGTGGGGTCAATATCCCATACTTGGGTGGCATAGCGCACGAACTTTGGCAGTCCGTCTTTGTATATATATGTAAGGTACGCGGGCGTGATAACCGCCAAGCCGATACCGTGAGGACAGTCGGTATAAGCGCCTACTTGGTGCTCTATCTGGTGGGTTATCCAGTCTTGCGTCTTACTTACGCCTAATATCTTGTTCAGTCCTACGGTGGCGCACCACATGATATTACTGCGTGCCTCGTAATCCTGCGGATTGGCAACGGCTTTACGTGCAGCCACGATGAGCGAACGCATAGCTCCCTCGATGAGGTAGTCGGTGGTGTTGTCGTCTTCGCCCGAGAAGTATTGCTCCATCAAGTGCGAGAAGATATCGAATATCCCGCTCACCATCTGGTTCATCGGTACCGAGAAGGTATATTCGGGATTGAGAATAGAGAAACGCGGATTGAGGTCAGTCGTATAGACACGCCCGACTTTGAGTTTGATCTCTTCGTTCGTGATGACACTACCGCTATTCATCTCGCTTCCCGTTCCTGCCATCGTCAGTACTGAGCCGATAGGGATAACCTCGTTATCGACAGGTTCTTGCTGCATGTAGTAACGATCCCACGCATCGCCTTTGGCATAGGTGCAGGCGCTGATGGCTTTTGAGCAGTCTATCACGCTACCTCCTCCCACGGCGAGGATAAGATCCACCTGATGGGTTTGGCATAGGTCGCACCCTTGTAGCACTTGGCTCCAACGGGGATTGGAGTTGATACCGCTCAGTTCAACAATGTTCTTATTTGCCTCCTTGAGAATGGTGATAATCTCGTCATAAAGTCCGATGCGTTTGATGGAGTTTTTTCCGTAAACGAGTAGGATGTTTGGACCAAAATGGGCAATTTCTTCATGAAGATGTTGTAATGCTTTCTTACCAAAGTGAATCCGCGTAGGATTGTAAAAACTAAAATCGTATAACATAGTGTGTTTCTTTTTTCTCGTTTCAAAAAATGGTTCTATAATTATAAACTCCGTTTATAGCAAGATCATTCTCTTCTGCACCATCATAGATAACTGCCGAACGAACAATTGCTTGAGGCATTACCTTCTCTAAATATTTGATGGTACTCATGAAATCCGAATGATAGGTTTTCGCAGACTTAATCTCGTATGCTTCAAGGTTAAGTCCGTTTTCTTGAATAATATCCACCTCATTCTGTGATTGATCCCTATAAAAGAAGATATTCGATGTTTTGCCTTGATTATAGCGTTGTTTCAGTTTCTCCACTACTACCATATTCTCAAAGATGGCACCACGTAAAGGATGCTGCTCTAAATCCGCTGCACAAGTAATACCTAATAACCAACATATCAGTCCTGTATCATAGAAATACACTTTAGGTGTTTTGACCAATCGCTTTCCTATATTCTTGTAATAGGGTTGCAGACGGAAAGCGGTATAGGAAGTCTCCAAGATGGCCATCCAGTTGGATATGGTTTGGTTACTTACACCTACGTTCTTGCTTAGGTCTTGTGCATTAAACTCCGTTCCTACACGACCGGCCAATAGGGTTACAAAGCGCCGAAAAGCAGCCACGTTTTGAACATTGATAATTTGCCTTACATCTCGATCTAAATAGGTCTCATAATAACTCTCGTACACATCTTGCGGTCGACGACCGTCTCCCCATATTCCGGGATAAAAACCACGAACCAATAACTCGTCCGTAGAGCATGTATTGATAGAGTGTATCTCATGTAACGAGAGAGGTAGTAACCTCCGAACAGCCACCCTTCCCGCTAAGGATTGGGTGATACCTTGCATCATAAGGAAATCACTACTGCCACTAAGCACATAGCGTAAATGTTTGTCTGCGTCCACTCGCACTTGGATATAGGAAAATATTTCCGGAACATGTTGCGCCTCGTCAAGAATCAAACCATTAGGATATTGATCTAAAAAACTATCAATATCTTGCAAGACTTTGTCCCGTGTAGGAATGTGCTCTAAATTCACATACGCATAGTTTGGGAAGGCCATTTTACATAGCGTTGTTTTACCTGATTGGCGCGGTCCTGTAACCGAAATGACTTGCCAATGCTCGCTTAAACGTAAAAGTTCGTCTTGTAATTCTCTCGTAACCATAGACTTGTAAATTTTCTGACAGATTTCAAATCTATTTTGAAATTCGGCTGCAAAGATACTACTTTTTTTTGATATGTGCAAATATTTTGCACTTTTTTACAAAAAATCAATGTGTTTTCCCTGTACCATCTACACCATCTACACCGCAGGAGGCTATGTTTTATGGCGATCCTGTGACACTACAAAAGTATAGAGAAATGGTCATGACCATTTCTATTTCGCTCGCGGACGCTCGCGACGCAGGACGAGCACGTTCCTTACACCCTCCTAGACGAACGAGGAAATCAGGCGGTAATCACGCGGTAATCACGCGGAGTTTGAGGCTGAAAGACCTTACTCGCATAGGTCTTGGATAGGTCTTAAAAGTTGTGGGAATCTTGTGACAATGTTGTGACAATGTTGTGACTCGTGAGTGCAGAGGAGCCCCCCTAACCCCCAAAGGGGGAAGCAAAGATTGCGAATCTTTGCGAAGGAACACTGTAATAAGGAGCCGCATACAATGCGGGAACAAATGAACGAAAAAAAACGCTCATAGATTGTCCGTGAAATGATTCAAACTTAGTACGTGGCGGTTTTGGCGGACTCTCAATATTCATCGGACTTCGGCCACTACTAGAAGTCCGCCAACTCCGCCAATTCCGCCAAAGGGTTAGAACGAAGACCGTTCTGTAATCCTTCGGTAACGTTTCGGTGATGTCTCTGTCAGGTAACGTTATTACACTTACATTACCCTTATAAAAGACAATATTCCCCTTACAAAAGACGCGTAAAGGTCTCTTCATTGAGGTTGTTCGTCATCGCACAAGTCAATAACAAGAGATTCGGCTTTTTGATTGTTGTTATAACCGATAGTTACTTGATTATCGTCTAAATGAATGCATACGGTATCATTTGCTAACGTTCGCAATACGGTATGATTATCAATGATAGTTTGTTGTCCTGCTCCAATAGCCGGATGTGCTTTTCGTAGATGACATAACTGGCTATAAATGTCCCATAGTCTCTTACCTGTAACCTGTTGCCAATTCATATCCGAACGGAACGCTTGAGCGGCATCAACATTATAACGAGCATCGGACATAGGGCGGTTAGTCTCGTCTCCATAGAAGATCTGTATAGCTCCGGGGGCTAGCAAGAAAGCAATAGCACAGCGGTCCATATGTTCGCTATTAGCATCGCGAAAATAGGCATTATTGAGATAGGAAAAAGGATACCATTCGTGTCCCTGTTCGCGCGATTGTTTCATTGAATCAGCGTGGGCTTGCCATACAGGAATGATAGTCGATAGATTCCCGTCTTTAGGGAACATCATAT